>JANXQR010000604.1 GCA_025353435.1 Acidobacteriota bacterium
CCTCAATTGACGCATGATCGCCAAGGCGCGAATCGAGCATCTGTGAGACCGATCCTGGAATTCCGACCGTATCCCCGCCAACCAGGGCATTACCCATTTTTGAGTTGCGGAAGGGTTGGCCACGACTCAGACCATAGAGACCCGGGATCGATGAGCGGCACGCCAGGAGCCAGCCAGTTTCCAAGCGTTTTCACTCTTTACCGCGAAGGCCGCGAACACTCCCCCAGTGCCCGCGGCCTCCGTTGGACCATCCTTGCTAGTCCTAGTCACACCTTATGCCGGTTGCTGACCGAGCCCCTTTGACCTGAAACAAGCAATCTATTTTGTCCACACCGAAGTACCTCGAGGTACAGTACTTAAGCTGTAGAACAGCCATTATCTTGTCCCCTTATTTCCCCAGTTCTGTCGCCATCCCGCAGGGGCCGATTCGTGATTGGCAATACGGCTGTTTACCCACCATCACCTTCAGTTGTTACCGCCGCCTTGCGAACCTCGCCTCAGTTCACGCGCAACGCCTGTTTGGGCACCAATTCCTATCCCCTCCGAGTCCTCTCTTGAGCCCCCTGTGGAAATCTTGTCAAGGGGTAAAAATGAAAATACTTTGTAACCCCTTTGCCATCAACGAAAGAAACTTTGCCCAAACCCATTATTAATTCTTCGGATCTGTCATACTTATTACAGTAGAGAAAAGAAACGCCCGCCTCCATTGGCGGGCGTTTCCATTTGCAGGAACATTCGTAACAGAAAGGAGCAGGGCATGAACTCAACGCGCAATCTCGGCCGGAAAGGGCTCTACAACTCCCTCTTCCCCGCACTTATTCACTCTTTCACTTTTTCATCTCTTCACTCGCCTCTGTCTACTGTTGACTATGCACCGACCACTGCTCAACGTGATCCAAATCACGGTGAGCAAAAATTCCCCCCTTTTCGGTGTGTAATCGCATGAAAGCAATCAACATGACCGTTTTTTTATTTGCACGCGGAAGTAGCATTTTCACCACTTTGGGTGCAAAAACGCCGATTGTGAGCAGGGAAACTTGCAGCAAATCACTGCGGCTTTGGGTTGTCCTGTACGGGAGGGGCGTTGCTGTCGCGCGGAATAAGTTCGATCGGTTCCTTTTGATTGCGGCGCTGGCGGCTGTATTCCTCAAGAGCGGCATCCACCTTGGTGTTGCTGGTGTCGACCACTCCGCGCAGTCGCTGGCCCTGCGCCGCCACTTCGGTTGCCATGCCGACCCGCGCATCGGAATCCGAGGCCCTGCTGGCTTTTTCATAGAAAAAGTGCGCTGTCTCAAGGTCCCCGTCGCGCTCCGCAATGTAGCCGCGGTTATTCAACGTGAACGCGCTGTTTGGGTCCAGTTCGTAGGCGCGGAGAAAATCCTGGCGCGCCGTCGCCCAGTCATTCTGGTTGGTCGCGTAGACGCCGTGCAGAGTAAGCATGACGGCCTGCGATCCGGCGGGCTGTGTTTTGCCCAAAAGGCCGTACACCCGGTTGGCGCCGGCTGCAGCCATGCTGCTGACCGGCTTGCCGCTCCACGAGCGATCGAGGGCAATGACAGCCTTCTCCTTGGAGCCGGTATTCGCGGCGGCGGCGTAGTACTTCAACGCGCCTTCGAGATTGCCAACCGATTCACTTGCAACACCCAGATTATTGAGCGTAAAAGGGTTCTTCTGGTCCAGCGTCAGCGCCTGTTTGAGCATGTCGATGGCCTCAAAGCCGCGATCCTGGGAGAGGAGCCGCATGGCGTCCAGGTTCACTCGATTCACGCGCATTGTAACGTCGTCCAGATCAACCAGAGCCGACTTCATCGGCTTGCCTTGGAGCTGTTTTGCGTTGCTTAGGTCGATATTGGCGTCGCTGCCCTGTTCGGCGGCGAGCTGGTAAAACTTGAGGGCGCGCTCGAGCTGCCCCTGCAACTCCGATACGTAACCGAGGTTGTTGAGGGTGAATGGGTCGGCCGGGTCGAAGAGGTAAGCCTTGTAAAAAAGCCGTTCCGCCCTGTCGTAATTGTGCTTTTTGACCAATTCGACGCCCTCGCGGTTGAGGCGCTGGACGGGCGTGAGCTTGCTGGGAAGGGGGATGTGGAGGGTCAAGTCGTCTTTTGCCAAGGCAGGATAAGCGCTGCAAATAGAAAGGCTTGCAGCGAATGCCAGGCGCATGAGCGAACGTTTGAACATGTCTATTAATTCCCTTTCAGGCGTGTTCAACAAGGATCGAGAAAGCTAGTTACACTTTGTTAGATGCAAGTGTATTGAGGGTGTCGCTCATGGCTTTAAAACGGCTTGAAGTACGGGCCGCCGCGACTGGCGTTTCGGTCATCAAAGTAAACGTACCTACATCAGCGTAGAACTTAAATCGACGAACGACAAGGTTGTGCGGAATGGAACGAGTTTTGAGGGCGGTTGTGCTTGGCGGCCTGACAATTAGCCTGGCGGCCGGCGCGCAGTCAAGTGCGCTGGGGGCACCAGCTTCCTCAGTCAAGGCGGGGAGAGGGACGGGGAATGTGGCTGATGTGCCGCCGCTTCCGCCGGGTAAGAGCACGATTCTGGGCGGCAAGATCAGCAGTATCGATCGTGTGCGGGATCAGTTTGTGCTGCGCGTGTATGGCGATAAGCCCATGAAGATTCTGTTCGACGAACGGACGCAGGTTTTCCTCGACGGGAACAAGATTCCGCTGCGCGAGTTGGGGCCGGCGGACCATGCCTCGGTACAGACCACGCTTGACGGGACAAAGATATTTGCACTGAGCGTACACATTCTTTCCGCGAATCCTACGGGTGATTTTGAGGGTCGTATTGTGGACTACGATGCGGCGAGCGGCGTGTTGTCACTACTCGGGCGGGGATCGCGAGACGAACTCCGGGTGCGGGTGACGAAGGATACCAAGGTGAGCAGTGAGGGTCAGGCTGCGCGCGATAAAGAGAATCCAGGGCTGAGCGATCTGAAAAGCGGCGCACTGGTGTCGCTGGTTTTTCAAGCGGACAATCACGGGCAGGGAATTGCGCAGCAGATCACGATTCAGGCGGCGCCGGGTGCGGCGTTTGTGTTCATAGGAACGGTTTCGTCACTGAACGTGGCGGGTGGCTACATGGTGGTGCTTGATCCGCGCGATCAGGTGAGTCACCAGATTTATTTCAATGGCCAGGACCCGGCGGTGGCCGCACTGCACGCAGGGGACAATGTGCGGATTGTGGCGGTTTACGATGGGACCCGCTATGCGGCGACGGAGATTGCGAAGCGGTTAGCCAATTGAGAGAGTAGGACTGTCCTCAGCAAAGACAGGGGCTTGGGTGTCGTAGGGACAGGATGAATTTGCGCGGGCTATTACTGAAAAGTAATTTCAGAGTCGGCGGTGATTCGACCGGAATTCGCGAAGCTACCCCTTAACAGCACTGCATTGCGCCAGCTGGGTGCATGGAGGCCTACGCCGACGGCGGCAGCTGTGGCCTCGTTTACGGCCACTCGGGTCGGTACGTCTCCATCATCCGCCGGTCCCGGGCGCTCAGTTCCCTTATTTAGCCGGCGCATCCAGCGCGCCCAGCCGCGCCAATTCAGCCAGCGTCTGGGCGTACTCAATGTTGCCATTCGGGCAGCCATCGCGGCGTTGAAGTGCGCCACTCCGTCTCCGTTTGTGTGCCCATGATGTGGTTGTGAGAGGCGTACTATATATTCCTTTGTCAGAAGGGCATGGAGCGACCGGCCCCTTTTGTGCCAGTTCTCATGAGACAGACTGGACACAAAGGAGGGAAAGATGGCAACGGTCAAGAAGCATACAACTGAACAGATTGTGAATTTCCTGCGCCAGATAGGACGAACGATATGGAGAGCGAAAACTCGTTTTGGAACCGCCGGGATTTTTTGAAGACAGGCGGCACATCGGCGGCGGCTCTGGGCTTGGCGGGAACAGCGGCTGTCCCGATACAGGCAGCGCCCGCGCCTGCGGCGCCGGCGGCTACGCCGCCGGAAACACCCTACCCCAAGCTCTCCATCATCACGCCGTACTCGCCGCAGAAGCTTTCCTTTGCCGCGCAGGCCGGTTACGAAGGCGTCGTGGTCACGCCGAGTTCGGATTTTAATCCGAACCTGAGCGATAGCGCGATCGATCAGATTCTGGCCACGGCGCGCACCGCGGGCATTCGCATTGTCAGCATTGAGTACTTCGAACCGAACCACACGCATCCCGATGCGGGCAAGCGCACGGCTGCGCAAGCCGATTTTATTCGCGCCCTGGAATTTGGCCATCGCCTGGGTTGCAAGTTTGTCGGTACTTTCAGCGGCGGGCAACCGGGAGTCAGGATGGAGGATCAGGCCGCAGCCTTCGCCGATGTCTTCAACGAGAAATACCTGCCCGTTTGCGAGAAGCTCGACGTCAGGATGGGATGGGAGAACTATCCTACTGGTGTCAACTTCGCGACCACTCCGGCAGCGATGCAGGCAGTTTTCGACCGCGTCCCGAGCAAGCGGCTGGGGCTGGAATTCGATCCTTCGCATTTTGTGCGGCAGTACATTGACCCTGTCAGTGCGGCGTGGCAGTTCAAAGACCGAATCCTCGCGGTGCATGCCAAGGATACGGAGATCACTCAGACTGTATTGCAGCAGGTGGGCATTCACGGTCAGGGATGGTGGCGTTATCGGATCCCCGGACAAGGGATTGTGAACTGGACGGCATTCCTGACGGTCCTGCTGCAGATTCGCTTCAACGGCGGCATCGCGGTGGAGCACGAAGACGAATTCTGGGATGCGCCAAACACCGCAAACCTTCCCGATTTTCCGCAGCAGCGCAAAGACGGATTTGTCCTGGCCAGACGTTTTCTGGAACAGTATCTGCCTGGGCGCCAGGCATAACTGCAGTGGCGCTGGCATTGCGGTATCAATTCTCTAATTGTAACCCTGCGCGGGCCAATCGGAAACCGGGAAGAGGCAAACGATGAACATGCTGCTATGGGTCCTGCAGATCCTCGCCGCGCTCCTATACGGATCGTCGGGCGTCATGAAGGTCTTCATGTTCGACAAGATAAGCCAGGACGTCCAGTCCTTTGGCGCCTTGCCGCGAAAAGCCTGGATGACCCTGGGCATCGTAGAGCTCATGTGCACGGTCGGGCTTATCGTCCCTGCCGCGTTACCTTGGCATCCGCCGCTGACGGTCCTGGCTGCCACGTCTCTCGCGGTTGAGAGCCTCGTGTTCGTCTGGGTGCACGTCAAGTACCGCGAGATCGCTCCCACGATTTTGAGCGGCGTGCTGGGCCTTATCGTGGCGTTCATCGCGTATGGGCGGATGGTTCTGCAGCCGATCTTATGAATGGCGGGCCGTCTCACAAAAGTAGATTTCGGGATAAACCGCGACGCAACTGTAAACGAGGGCTCAAGCGTTCCGAATGTTCATCGCACAAATGGGGCATGAATGACGGCGCCTCAGGCGCGGATTAGTCCCGACAAAGAGCCTCGGGCCCGGAGGTGGGTCGTGTCCGTATGGGGGACGACCGGAACGAGCCAGTTGTCCGACCTGGTCGTGGCGGGCCGCCATGGGTTAGAGACGAGTAGGCGGTTATTCGACCGCCATCTAGTGGTATTCCCCTGAGCGGGCGCAAACTTTCAATTGACGCCTGAGGCTCCTCCTGCACAGTCGGCGTCAAGCTCCTGAAGTCTTTTCCTTGATCGGAACAGCAGTTGCGCACAGACAGCCAAGATAAAGACATCGACGGCTGCGCCCACAAGGCGAGGTAGCAGCGGCTTGCCTTGCGTTGAGAGCAACCCATAGCCAAGAAAGACCGCAAATGCCGCAATAAGCCTCTTCATGCTGCGAATGTTCTTGACGCACCGATCTCGGTCGAGCGCATCCGTGGAAACGCCGTCGGAAATCTGTTTCTCTCGGAGATCTTTGGCTCCTCGCTGCCGCGACCTGATTAGAACGAAGATGGCGGCGAACATCGCGATCCACCAGATCAAAACAGCAACGGCAAATCCTAGTGGCGAGAGACCGCTCTTGATTAATCCCCAGACCAAGACCAGCAGGACACCTGCACCACCGCACACAATTGCATAGAAGCGTTTCATGTAAGCAGAATGATCCATTGTCGTCCATTCTAGACAGGTCGCTGGACATGTCACGCGCATACCGGAAACAACGAATGATACAGGTATCTCAGTCGATTTTCGTCCGTTGCAGGCGTGAGGTGGCCTACTCGTCAGTTTGACGATTCTTCACCCCAAAAACAAAACAGGAAGGCCAAAAACGGGGTTACGGACGAGTCTGCGTTGGCTCGACCGGAACCCAAACTAAGCCACATTAAACGTTCGAGAAGCGACTTCGCGGTACCGGTCGCCGCAGGCGGAGTGGTCTTGCTATCCCGGTGACCCAATGGTAGAACTACGAATGCGATTCCCGAGGTCAAACCTTGAAATACCGCCATCGTGTGCTGGCACTGTCGTGCGTGTTGCTCACGATCTTGATGCTGGATCGTGTTTGTATCTCTGTTGCTGGGCCCCGTATGCAGGCAGCGTTGCATATTGGTCCGGTTGGATGGGGATGGGTCAACGGCATGTTCGCTCTAGCCTTTGCGCTTTTCGAAATTCCGTCTGGCATCCTTGGTGACCGGATCGGACCGCGTCGCGTACTCACACGTGTTGTCCTGTGGTGGAGCGCCTTTAGCGCACTCACCGGCGCCGTCTTCAGTCTGCCCGTCCTTTTGATAGTCCGATTCCTCTTTGGTGCAGGCGAGGCTGGGGGCTACCCGAATGTCTCTGTGGTCATCGCCCGCTGGTTCCCGGTGCGCGAGCGGGGGCTGGCATTCGGCTTTGTGTTGATGGCTGCTCAAGTGGGAGGCGCGCTTTCACCACTGATCGTTGTACCAATTCAAATGCATTACGGCTGGCGCGGCACGTTCTGGTTTCTTGGCCTGTTGGGCCCTCTGTGGGCAGCGGTCTGGTACTTCTGGTATCGCGACTCACCAGGCGAAAAACTTAGCGTGCCTCCAGCCGAACTCGCGGAGACCGCCGAGGTGCGCAGCCTGCCAAGCCACACCATGCCGTGGGCGATCGCACTGCGTACGCCCAATATGTGGGCCGCTACTGCGATCTGTTTTTGCTACATCTACACCTACGTTTTCTTTGCCTCGTGGTTTCACACCTATCTCGTCAAGGCTCGAGGCTTCAGTGAAAAGGACCTGTGGCTCTCATCTCTGCCTTATGTCGTTGCAGCCGCAGCAAACCTACTAGGTGGTTTCGTCAGCAACATCCTCGTCCAGCGTTGCGGCCTGCGCTGGGGGCGCTGCGCAATCGGCTTCTTTGGGCTTGCGACTGCCGGACTTGCGATCGTCGGGGTGATTCTCACCCACGGGCCCGGCACTGCCCTCGCGTTCCTCGCACTCGCAAACGGCGCGATTACCTTTCAGCAGCCGATCATGTTTGCGGTATGTCTCGACATTGGGGGAGCTTGCAGTGGCGCTATGGTCGGTGTAATGAATACTGCCGCCGGTGCAGCGAGTTTCGTTGGGTCGATCGCATTCGGCTACATTGTCTCTCACACCGGGGGCTACACGATGCCGTTCGTGCCGATGGCGCTCTTGCTGTTTGTGGGAGCCCTGTTTTGGCTTTATATCGATCCCAGAAAGCAGATCCAGCCTAAGCAGCGAATCGATCCTGAAGTTGCCGTCGCGCTCGCTTGAGCGGAATGCATGCTTAGAAGTCTTGAGTTTGGACCGAGAAGCGCCTCAGGGGGCCGGTTATTGGGTTGTGCCTGGTTTGTGGACGATATGGAAGTTTCGACTTTGACAACAGTCTTTAGCCGATGTTGCTCAAAACGTAATTTCCGAGTTGGCGTTGACACGGCCACGACGGCATCGATATCCCCGGTCCCCAAATGCGAGGGACCGGGGGCACCCTCGGCGTGGCTGGGAACGCTATCGGGATCGGGGGGCACCCGCCGGTATGTTCGCCTGCCCGATGCTGGCTCCAGCAACGGGTCGCTATGCTGCCGTCTGGCGGAACAGCGAAGGCCAGAAGAATGGAATGAAGAGCCGGAATGTGGTTGTTGGCGTCAATTGACCACGCTTCACCAGTCTGCTGCGCAACACAAGGACAGTCGCCGCATAACTGACGCCAACACAGCAGCAGATAATGATGACCACGATCAGAAAAACAGGCACGGCGAGGAAATCGTAGTTCGCAAAATACCATGTGCTGCCTCGTTTAATGAACTGCGCCGTGGCGCTGGCTTCAAGCTCACTGTTTTCCGTTTTGAAGTGAACCCTGACGGGAACTGATGATACATCGCCATCGGGCATGGGAGTCGAATCGTTTGGTACGAGAATCAAGTCATAGTGCGGATCACTGAGCCTCTTGAGGCTCTGGTCCCGTTCAACCGGATTTGCCATTGGGTCCAACGCCTGATCGGGTGTCTTAGTGTGTGAGGATAGAGCCGCCATCAGGACCAAGAGCGGATTATTGTTGTCCGTGTGCGAGGTTTGGGCCAAGAGGCCGGACGCGCCAAGCATTATGCAGATCATCACCACCCGAACCAGATCAAACGGATGCTTCAAGTAGTCCTCACTGTCGCTGGATGCGTGCGGAAGGAAGAATCTTATCAGGTCTGAGTCACCGAATCGAACACTCCGGTCGAGCGGTGGCCTACTCGAAAGTAGTGCCAATTGGACGTGGCTAAAAGCAGCCGCGGATCCTTCCGCTGCGCGCCAGGATGACAAATCGACCTCGAGAGGTCTGTGGTATCCCCGGTCCCCAAATGCGAGGGACCGGGGGCACCCTCGGCGTGGTTGGGAACGCTATCGGGATCGGGGGGCACCCTCTGCGTGGCTCGGAGCGTTATCGGGACCGGGGGCACCCGCCGGTGGGATCACGGCGGCACATTTCCAGGTCGCAAAAGCGAGACCTGGGGCACCCATGAGTCGGAGGCGGATTGAGATGTCGGACACACGCCGACCTTGAAGGCTGTCAGGAGAACGAAAGGCGACTCGTTGAGGTCTGGGGTTTCCCAGACACCAAAAAGCGGGACCCGGGACACCCAAATGATTTGGGACCCGGGCCAGCCGCCTCTCGGATTATTTTCACGTTCTGTAATTTATGGCTTCTTGCGTTTCAACCACCACACAAGGACGATGATTGCAAGGAGCAGCAACAACAGCCACCACCACTTTTCGAGGATTCCGCCGCCGCTGCCGCCACCGGTAATCGTCCCCACGGCCACGGGGGTGATCGCGTTGACGTACACGTTGGCCGCGCTGTCCTGACCAATCACTGCAACGTCGAGAGTGCAGGCTTCAAGCAGCGCTCCCGGTTTCACGCCCGCTGCCGTGCAAACGCCGTTCGCCCTGCCGCGGAGGCCCGGCTCGAGGTCCGCGGCAAAGAACGTCCGCTTGGGAATGCCGACTTCGATATCCTTGCCGCCGTTGCAGGCCGACAGCATGGAAGCATCGCTGGAGACTCGCCAGCTTTCGGCAAATCGGTGATAGAGGTCTTCGAAGCTGAACGGGTTATTGAGCACGACGCCATCGCGCGTCTCGAGCTGGTTGACGTTTCCGTTGGGGTTGGCGATGAGGCCATGCACCGAAGATGGCCAGCGGCCCAGGCCGACGGACACATCGATCCATGTGGGGTTGACGGTGGCGCGCACCGAATCACCACTTTCGCTCGTCATCTGGTAAACACTGCCCTGCCGTGCGATGCCGACGCCGCCCGGAAGCTCGAGGGTCTGGCCGTCATCGACCGGGGTGAGCTTGCCGTCAACGCGGATCTCTCCTGCCTCGTTGCCATCCCGCGGTGCCAGGCAGACCGCGACCTTGGTGGAGCCGAAACGGGCGGCCACTGCCTTGTTCACGGTCGCGTTGGGCCAGGTTGGCGCTCCTGAAACCTGCCGGGTTTGAACCGAAAAGTCCTTATCGACTTCAGCCAGGGTGAAATCGCCCGCCGCCTGAAAGTCGTAGAACAGGCCATTGAAGGTGTGCAGATGGGTGTCGCCGATGGTGGTGGCAGCGGCGCAGTCGGAGGTAGCGCCGCCGGCGATGCTCTCCTGGAAGAGGACTGCCGGTCCGGGCGCAGACGACGCCGGAGCGGTGGGCCCGAAGCTTAGGTTGTTCTTCTCCGCGGTGAAGCCTTGAGCCAGGCAGTTGGGCGCGGCGGTGCCGCCATAAATGATCTCCGTGCGGGTGTTGGACGAGGCCCCGGGGTTGAAGCTGGCGGTGCCGCCGCCTCCTGAGGTGTCGCCGCCGGCGCCGAAGATGTTGAACTCGGCGATGTTCCAAGCGGACGAGGCGGCCACGACGTTATCACCGGTGGCCTTGAAGGCGACGGTTCCCGCCCCCGTGGACATGGCGATTTCGTCGCCGGTTGAGGTCGCGGTTCCGGTCAAGGTCCAGTTAGCCATGTTGGTGATTGGCTGACTGGGCACCGACACGGCCTGGGCGCTGTTCTTGAAGCAGGAAGTTCCAAGGATGGCCACCTGGTTCCAGCCCTTGCCCGCGGGGCAGGTGGCGTTGTAGCCGATGAGCCAATACTGCATGGACGCGGACCCGGCGCCGGGGCCGGTGTTCCAATAAACCCATTGCTCCCAGCCCTCGCAGTTCGCGTTGGGGGACCCGGCGCAGGCGGTGCTGCCGGTGAAGAAGTCAGTGTTGATTTGAAGCGTGTACGCGTTGGCGATCGACGGTCCCTTGTTTCCAATGGGCCCGCTCTCGCTGGTCACGTTGGTGACGTTCTCAAAGTGTCCGATGGCCTGGGTGATATGTCCTGAAGGGGCTCCAGCAGCGATGTCGTTGCCGTTTCCGACCACGGCCGGGCGCGGGCCGTGGTGCGGAAGAGCCGGGAGGTTCGGCGACTTCACGCACGTAACTTCCTTCCAATCGGTGCTGGGATAGGCGGCGGTGAAGCACCCTTTCTTGGGCGCTGCCTTGCGCATGATGGAGTCGTTCCAGTCCGTGCGCTTCTTCTTTTCCTCGGGCGACACCTGCTCTTGCGAAGCAGCGGCAGCGGAGGCGGTGGGCCCGTTGGGCGGCGACTGGGTTTTAGCGGACGGTGCGAAGGCGCACAATAGCCCAAACAGCGATGTGGCCATGACTCTGGAGCATAGATTCTTCATCATCTCTCCCCTATCTATGGTTGGTAGTTGTGGAATCCACCATTGAGAATGTTTGCCCCAGCGAAGGTGCGTTGAGCCTTTGCATCTCGGGTGTCGTGCCTATAGTTGTGACTTCAAGAGGCCGTTCGTTACAGATTTTGGGAGAGATTGCGGGATGCGCATCGAGGGGATTGGCCGATTGGCTCGGCTTCGGTGGTGATCCTGAATAGCGAGACGTTAAGGCCTGTGGGGACTCGGGCCACCTGCCTCCCCCAAATGCGAAGACAAGAACAACCGCGGATCCCTCGACTGCACGCGGGAAGACCGGCCTTTATTTGTTGGTAGAGGGGTCGCCGGCGGTTTGGGTGAGTTTCTGTTTGCCTGGCTGGGCGTAATAGCCGCGACGGGTGCGGACGATGAGGTTCTTGTGGTTTTTAGAATAGGCTTCGACGCGGATGCTGCGATAGCCGGCGAAGGTGGCGGGCTTGGTGGAGCGAAAGCCGAGGCTGTACTGGTTTCTGACGTCGCGCGCGACCTCAGAGGCGATTTCGCTGACCTGGTCAATGGAGCGGGGGAAGTAAGCCAGGCCGCCGGTCTCTGAGGAAAGGGACTCGAGGTCGTCGTGGGCCTTCTGAACCTCGTTTCGATCGGCGTCGTAGAGGAGGCCGATGGTGTAGACGACGGGACCGCCGAGGCCCTGCACGCGACGGATGGCGTCACGGAGGGTGAGGTGGGAGGCGTTGTCGGCGCCGTCGGTGATGATGAGCAGCAACTGCTTGCGCTCGGTGGCGTGGTGAGCGAGCTCGTCAGCCGAGGCGGCGACAGCGTCGTAGAGGGCGGTGGTGCCGCGCGAGTCGAAATGGGAGAGGCCGCGATTGAGCGCCACGCGATCGACGGTGAGGCCCTGGTCGAGATAGGCGTGCTCGTTGAAGTTGACGACGAAGGCAGCGTCTTTGGGATTGGACTCGGTAATGAGCTGCATGGCGGCGGCGTTGACGGCGCTGCGCTTATCGAGCATGGAGCCGGAGTTATCAATGAGGATGCCCATGGAGACGGGCTGGTCCTGGTGGGTGAAGGAAGAGGTTTCCTGGGGGACATTGTCTTCAAAGATGCGGAAGTCGGAACGTTTCAGGTCAACGACTGGGTGGCCTTTTTCATCGACAACGGTGATGTCGAGGAGGACTTCGTTGACGTCGACATGGAGGGTGAAGGCGCCGTCTTTGCCTCTCTGGACCTGGCCGCTGGAGGCAGTGGGGTTGGCGGCGTCGGGTGACGAGACCGGGTCGCGATCGACGGTGAGGTTAGGGCTGGTTTGCGGATGCTGAAGGTTGTCGGGTTGGGTGGGGGCCGGGGCGGCGGGGGCTTGTGAAAACACCGGGGGCGCCGACAGAATGCCTAACGCGAGG
Source organism: Acidobacteriota bacterium (assembly GCA_025353435.1). Lineage (GTDB taxonomy): Bacteria > Acidobacteriota > Terriglobia > Terriglobales > Acidobacteriaceae > Telmatobacter. The sequence continues at coordinate 12,473 of JANXQR010000604.1, forward strand.
GCAGCCTGGAGGGCGGGGACAATCGAGAGCGAGCGCAATACAAGATTTCTATCGATCATAAGCAAGCGAAAGGACAGCTTAACTGAGTTTGATGCATGCGAGGGCGAAAATGCGGTTTTAAGGTGGTGTGGCGGCGTGTTGAGTGGATGCCGATGGGCTTTGCGGCTGGCTGCTGCAACTGGTGGGGATGCCGGGTTCCATTGCGGTGCCTTCTTCGTAGTCGTTCCAGGTTTCGAAGAGGATGAATGGCGGAACGTTGTTGGCAGGAAAGAACTTGCGCCAACTGTTGAGGGTATCCTTGAAGGTTTCACCACAGCGTGCCGAGATGTGGCGGTTCAATCCCCACGAGGCTTTGCTGTCGTCAAAGGTGGACCAGGTGCCGCCTACGATGAGCTTGTCAGAATATTTGGTCCCCATGGTGGTGTAGAAGTCGGCGAGGTATTGTTCGCCCCAGTTGCTGCCGTCCTGAGACCAGCCTTTGGGGCCGGGCTGGACCCACGCGTAGAAGCCGTCGAAGGCGTTGGCGTCCTTTCCGGGAAGACTTTCCTGGATCAACAGGGGCGGGGGGTTCCAGGTGTTGATGACAGCGCGGACCTTCTCCCAATCGGTGTGATTGCCCTTGGGAAAGATGAAGATGACGGGCCGTCCCTGATAGGTGAGATAGGCCTGGTGTCCGGGTGATTTCGCCGAAAGGTAGGTTTCGTGGAACATGGTGAAGTCAGCGATGGCTTCGTCGGTGGCGCCGTCTTCCTGGTCGGTTTCGTCGTACATCATGGCGACCTTGAATTTGTTCTTGTCGGCCAGATTTTGCATCAATGCGTAGCTTTTGTCGATGAAGGGTTGGCGATCGCCGTACCAATCGACTACGAAGGTGCTGATTCCCATGTCTTTGGCTTGATGAATCTGCCGGGTCAGGACAGCCGGATCGTGCGAGGAATAGCCGATGTTGATGTGTTCCGGGTGACCGAACCATGCTTCGTAAAGAGCCAGCACTTCAGGGGTGGCGCCGGAAGCTTTATACTTCAAAGATTGGATCTGACTTGACTCCGGTCCCGAGCATGCGCGGGGCAGGAGAATGGCTAAAAAAAGTGCAATGCTGGCTCGATATTGAATCATTGTCAAATCTATTAGATGGCTTACTCGCCGATTGGTTGTTGAGGTGGGGCAAACTGAACGTTGCCGGCCGGCGTTAAGATTTTCAGAATGTAATATTTGTCGCTTAAGAACTGCCAGCCTCATCCCTTCTTAATCTTTCGTCTATTTGGAGTTCCCGGCTTGTCGAACAGCAATACAGGAAAGAGGAAATCGCTTCAGGCCCGGATTGTCTCGGGGAGCGTTGTGCTGCTCTCCGGCACCGGCCTCACGATGGTGATTAACCTTATCTACAATATTGCCGTCGCGCGCTATCTGGGGGCCAAAGGGTTTGGGCACGCGACTGTTGTTTACACGCTTCTTACTCTTTTGTCGTCTGTGACCCTTGCGTATCAGATGATCTGTTCGAAGGTGGTGGCGCAACAGCATACGCCCCAGGGCAAGACCGCAGTGTACCGAATGCTTCATCGAGGGTCGCTGATCTTCGGACTTGTCGTGGGGCTGCTGTTGCTGGCGTTGCAAAAACCAATTTCAAGTTACTTGAATTTACCCGATTCAAATCTGATCGCATGGATCGCTATCGGAGCCGCCTTCTATATTCCACTTGGCGCACGCCGCGGGCTGATCCAAGGCACGCTTGGGTTTCGCGCCCTTGCCCTGAACATGGTGATCGAACAGGCAGTGCGGCTGGCCGGATCGCTGGCGCTGATCAGGGCGGGGATGAGCGTTCAGGGCGTGATCATCGCCAACTCGGCGGCAATCGTGGTGGCTTACTTTGGGGTGCCGATAAAGCTCACCGGGCACGGACCCAGTCCGCTGGGCTTCTCGGACGCGGTGCGCGAGACATTTCACGCCACCGTGTTTTTCTCCGGCCAAATGCTGATCAACAATTGCGGCATCGTCCTGGTGAATCACTATTTTCTGGCTGGAGACGCGGGCATCTATGCAGCGATTGCCATGGTGGGCCGCGTTATCAGTTCCATGTCGATGGCCGTGGTGAATTCCACGTTTCCGCTTGTTGCCGGCACGCAGGACGAAGAGCGCCGCGATCTGCGCGTGATTGCGACGTCGCTGATGCTCGTTCTGGGCATCGGAGCAGGCATCGCGCTGGGGTTGATGGTGGCTCCGGCGTCCCTCTGGATGCATTTGTTTGGCGCGGAGTTCCACATCGCGGGCCGGTACGACATTCCTTACCTGCTTGCTCTCTACGCAGTTTCTACGGTTATTTATTCGCTGGCGGCGCTGATCATCAGCTTCGAGATGTCTTACAAGATTGCCAACACTAGTTGGGTGCAACTCGCGTTCAGCGGTGTCCTGGTGGCAGGCATCAGTCGATTCCACTCATCACTGCGTGAGGTAGTGCTGGTGCAACTGGTGCTGATGCTTGTGCTATTCGTGCTGGTTTCGTTGCCATTCCTGATCACCGCGCTGACCGATCCGAAGAACATGTTGCGTGGCGCGGGGTGCTCTCCGTTCCGTTTGATTCGGCGCGTCTCTGAGGAAGAGGTGATTGCCGAATTCCTTAAGAGCGATTTCCATCGCCACGAATTCCGCGAGTATCAGGACAGCCTGAGCGATATGGTTCTCAAGCCGGACCTGGATAGTGCAGAAGACAATGCGAAGCGCCGGGCACTGCTCTTCATTCGCCATCTTTCGCTTTGGAAGGAACTACCGGACGGAACGGAGTGGCACGAGGTCGAGGTGAATGATGGGGATCTCGAAAATATTCGGATTTTTCCGCGCGCGCAGTGGCGCAGGACGGCCGATGGGAATTTCTCTGCGACAGACGTGGCTGCAGGCATCCGTACGCGCCCGCATCTGCTGGAGGCGCGGTTCCTTGCCAAGATTGATGCCATTGGCGACCGGTTGCAGCAATCCGAGACCGGGTTAAGCGCGGTGATTCTTATCGGCGTGAATGAAAACGAGCCGCTCACCGTGCTGGACGGCAACCACCGGTTGATTGCCTCGATGCTCACTTCGCCGAGCCGCGTCAATAAGCTCCGTTTCCTTTGCGGCCTTTCACCGCGCATGAGAGAGTGCTGCTGGTACAACAGTAATTTGATGACTTTGTTCCGCTACGCTCGAAACGTTTTGACGAATACGGTGCGCAACCCCGAAGCGGAGCTTGCGCGTCTCTTGCGAAATCCCGGATAACGCGCTGCTTCTGTAGATGCTTTTTTTGATCAGGATCAGCTAGCCCGTCAACGACTCACAACATCCAACAAACCTATGGTGAAGATTCAGGATGACATTTTCTCCCCGCGCTGTATCGATCAAACAAGTACCGGAGAAGATGGATGTTCGTCTTGGGCGGCTCTTTTTTCGGGAACTGGAGAGCAGCATGAACGTTGAGCGACCGTGTATTGTGCTCGATTGCTCGAACGTGCATGAGATGGACAATTCAATGGTCAACATGCTGCTGTGCTGCGTTGAAGGGGCGATCAAGCGCAATGGCGATGTGCGTCTGGCAGTGATGTACCCGGGTGCCCGGATCAGCCTGGAACTCGTGGGGATTGCGCGCCTATTCAGGATTTTCGACACCGTTGACGAAGCAGTGGAAAGCTTTCAGCACCGGGCAATGCACGAGCCTCACACGGAACTCGATCTGGCGGAAGCCGACGATGTTGAAGGAGCGGTACGCTGAGATTTTGGCTCGCGACTGTACAAATTGAGGAACTATGGAAAGCTACCGATTCAGGATTACGAAAGCATCGATTGCCGGAGTGCTGATGGTTATGCTGGCTGCACCGCTGGCCGAGGCTGCTCCATTGCAGGAGCCACAGCAACAGCAACCTGCACCTCAAGTGCCCTCGCCTTCGCAGCAGCAACAACAGCCGGACGCGAACCCACAGAATACGACTCCACAAAATGCTCCAGCGGCACCGAGCCCCCAGCTCGCCGACCCCGTAACACGTCCGAGTAATCAGCAATCGGATCAGCAGCAGAATAGCAATCCAGTTGGAACCGCCGCGGCGCCTGTTGCCAAGCCGACCGGCGTTGCAGCCTCACGGCCCGCAGGCGCCGCAATCGCCCCTGCCAAGCAGCGCCGCGTTCGGGCCATTGTTATTCGAGTGGGCATCATCGTCGGCGCTGGAGTTGCAATTGGGACGGTTGTGGCACTTTCTCGCAGCAGCTCAGCGCGGCCGTAGCAAATGGTCCGATCGGTTTCCACAGCTCATAAGTCAACATGTTCTTCCGCTTTTTGATGACAAGAGATCGGCAGCTTATCGGCCTCATTCGTAAGTGCCTGATTTGAGGCCGAAACTGTTTATGAAAAAGGATCTGCGCAATGCGCCGATGAAACTACCGGAAGTCCCGAACGACTCGGACTGATCAGGAGTTATAGCCTGGCCATGAGTTATAGCCTGGAATAAAGCTGGAATGGCGCCCAATAGAAGGGGACGCGAAACTTGCTATGCGAATGGACGAAGGCCAGCTTGGCTGCACGGAGAGCGACTGCAGGAGTCTCACCCGCCTCAAGGCCCTGATACAGCGCTTCCATCAGACGCGGCGTGGACTCGTCACTTACTTCCCATAGAGCGCCAATTACGCTGTGCGCCCCCGCGCGGAGAAAAGCCCAGGAAAGGCCCACTAACCCTTCTCCCGCGTAGAAGCGTGTGCCGGTTCCATAACATGCAGAGATAGTGACGAGACGGGAATCAATGGGACGTTGAACGATATCACGGGCATAAAGCTTGAATGACTCCTCGCCCGGTTTCGTGGCGGATAGGATGATGGCGGAATCCAGCGGATCGTTGCGGCTTGCGACCGCATGGGCAACGAAGTGGATGTAGGAATACTGGGCCGGATTGCTGGCGAGATAGGCCGCGGCGCTGGCTTGTTGACCGGCAAATACAACCGAGTTGTGCACCGCGAAGCTTTTCTGAACCAGGTTCATCTCGAATCCGAATAGAGGAAGGCTGGGGAAATCAGCGTTAGGAGAGACAGGGTTGCCGATCAGAAGCAGGTTCTTTGCGACTTCGCGAGCGGGTTTTGCGGCGGCCAGCATCGCGATGGATGGCGCCGAGAACAGAGTCACATCCTCGATCCAGTAATGTGCCGCGCTTTGGTTTTCTGTCCTCTGTTCCTGCACCGGAAACGGGCTCCGCCCCGGAGCGAGGAGTGTTTCAAAGTTCAGTCGAGTCAGCGCTCCATCAGACAGGATCACGGCGCGGGCGTTAGTGCCGATTAACTTCAAAGCGGGCGTTACCAACGACCGAAAAAGCTCTTGACCGTCTTCACCGTCTGCTTGCATCGGGTCCTGAGATTCGAGCAATGCCTCACTGTAGTGTTCGACAAGTGAGGAGAGTTCCTTCTTGGCGGGGAGCGGAAAAATCTCTACTCGTTGAGGCGTGACGGCCCAGAGATAGGACTGTCGCACTCCCAACCAATAGAAAAGCAGCGTTGAGCCGGTCTTTCGGGCAACCGCACGAGGCGAGAATGCGGCAGGGCGGAAGGATTCCTTGTTACCGATTTGGCCGAGGCCTTGCGCGAGCGTGCGCGCACGGCTTTGATCGGCTGCCAACAGAGCTTCCTCAGGCTTGCCTTGCGTAACCAGAAACTGAATATAGTCGTCGTAGATGGGAGTGGCATTGGCGAGAAAAGGGAGTTTCGAGTTTTCGTTCTTGAGCTGGGCCCGCGCTGACTCGAACGTGGTCAAAGCTGTTCTATACATCTGACCCGCGGCAACTGTATTGCCTTCGCTCTCAAACAACCTGGCCATCTCATGCTCGGAACCGAGACGCATGGAGGTTTGACTATCTCGGTCTTGCTCAACTGCACGAAAGAGGGCCTCAGCTTGTTTGTCCTGGCGCCGCAGTGCCGCAATCTTTCCCTGTGCCAGCATCACGTCGAGAGCGTCCAGACGATTGCCGCTTGCCTGAACAAGCGGAGTTGCCTGATCGATGAATGCGACGGCATCTTGCAATTTCCCGGACTCGATTGAAACATGTGCAAGGAGTTCCAGCGAGGTAAGGACGTCTTCCTTACTGTTGATGTGCTTTGCAGCGTCAAAAGCCTGGCGATAGGATTCCGTGGCGCGCTTAAGATCGCCGGTGTCCTCATAGATATATCCGGCAGTCGTGAGCCATTTGATAGCGACGTGCTTAACTCCGAGCTTTGCTGCGTGCTTTTCGGCATCGAGAGTCAGTTCCAAAGCCCGATCCGCATCTCCCAACTTGAAATATGCCCACCCGAGGTT
>JANXQR010000635.1 GCA_025353435.1 Acidobacteriota bacterium
ACGCCGAGAGCCTGCTCACCGATTGCCCACACCGCGAGAAGCTTGGCTGGCTTGAAGAAACCCACCTGCTTGCGCCGTCCATGCTCTACGACTTCGATTTCAGCGGGCTCTATGCAGCCACTGCGCGCAACATCGCCGACGCCCAGCAACCCGACGGCCCCCGAGCCGGACGCGTGCCGGAGATCGCTCCACAGTACGTTCTCTTCCAGCCCCAATGGGGCCCCTTTGACGACTCCGCCGAGTGGGGCAGCGCCGCAGTTCTTGCTCCGTGGTACGTCTACCAGCGCGATGGAGATCAAGGTCGACTCGTCTCCCATCTCGACGTGATGCAGCGTTACGTGGACTACCTTTCCACTCGCGCCGAAGGCAACATCGTCGCCTACGGGCTTGGAGACTGGTACGACATCGGCCCCGGCGAGCCCGGCATGTCCAAGCTCACCACCATGGGCTTCACCGCAACCGCCATCTACTACCAGGACCTGCTGGTGCTCGAGAAAACCTTCGCTCTCGCCGGCAAGCAAGCAGAGTCGCAAGCCTACGCCGACAAGGCCGCAGCCGTTAAGCGCGACTTCAATGCAAAATTCTTTGATCTCGCGAACCATCGCTACGACAAGGGCAGCCAGACCGCGCAAGCCATGCCGCTGGTGCTTGGCCTGGTCCCCGACGACGAGCGGCCGGCAGTGCTCAATGCTCTGATTGCCGACATTCGCTCCCACCAGAATCGCGTCACCGCGGGCGACATTGGCTACCACTACGTGGTGGACGCGCTGCTCGATGGCGGCCATTCCGACGTTCTTTATGACATGCTCGAGCGGACTGATTCACCCAGTTACGGCTATCAACTGTCCCAGGGTGCAACCGCCTTGACCGAGGCATGGGATGCCAACCCCAAGAGCTCTCAAGACCACTTCATGCTCGGCGATGTCGAGGAGTGGTTCTATCGAGGGCTGGCCGGGATCGGCGTCGACTTCGACGCTCCGCAGCCGCGCCAGCTTTTGTTCCGTCCCCAGTTGGTCGGCAGCCTTAACTGGGTTCGTGCCAGTTACGTCTCGGCTTGGGGACCGATTGAAAGCAGCTGGCGACGCGGCGTTTCGCGAACCAGCTACGAGTTCACCGTTCCCGCAAACGCCACCGCCACAGTCGAATTGCAGACCACTACTCCGGATCAAGTGACGGTTGATGGTCTTGCTGCTGCAAAAGCTCCTGGCGTGGTTAGCGCCCACTTTTCGTCTGACTTGGTCCAGTTAGTGATCGGGTCGGGGCACTATCGGATTTCCGCCGCGAACCCCAAATAGAAAGCGCTGCTCAGTGTGCGAGCAGCGCCTTGACTGTGAACTCAATTGCTAACTACCAATCGATCTGTGCCGGGAAGAACTCGGCAATCAAGTCATCGTAGTAGGGCTTGAGTTCCTTCACGTTCGGCTTGGCTGCGCCCTTGGAATAGAGGTCGTAGGGGTTGAACTTCTTCACCCAGGGGAACATCTGCTTGTCGTATTCCGACATAAGGTGTTCATAAGCTCCCTGCTGGTGCCACGCGTAAAACGAGTGGTAGCGCAGCATGTAAAGCGCCTCTTCGGGCAGGTAATTCCGCGCCACATGTCCCATGTAGGCGTCGTGGCCCCAGGACAAGTGGAGGTTGTGCAGGCCGCAGTTGGATTCGTAGATTCCATACTTGGTCTGCAGCTCGGGCTTTGCGCTATCGGGGTTGGCGGCGAAGTATTCCGGGAATACGATCTTTTCGGAATAGGCGCAACCGACCGGGAAGGTGTCCCCCACGACGGCCCATTGCGGTTCGCCGTAGAGGCAGAGAACCTTGCCCAAATCGTGGACAAACCCGGTGAGAATCATCCAGCGCGGGTGGCCGTCGGCGCGGATGGCTTCCGACGTCTGCATCAGATGTTCGATTTGTGTGAGGTCGGTGTCGGGGTCGCTGTCGTCGACCAGGGTGTTGAGATATTCGGCGGCTTCCCAGATGCTCTTTTTGCCCTTCTGGAGCGCGAAGTATTCCTTCTCTTTGGCGAGGACAAATTCGAGGGTCTGGAACTGGTGGTTCAGCCGGTAGAATTCGGCTACGCCGGGCTGGGCAGCGGCGTCATATACGCGGAACTCGGCTTCGGATTTGCCTTCGCGGTAGCGGCCGGCTACAAAATCGCCCCAGCTGTCCTCGATTGCCAAACCATCGCTCGTCTTGGGTGCTGTTGTCGCCATTTTCGTAGCCTCCTGGCTTATTATTGTCGATTTTTGTGCTGCCGTACCTTTGCGGAGCGGGGATTGCAAGGAAAAATCCATGCCGCCCACGCGAAGTTACGGAAGGTCAAACACACTGTTTTTGCACTGGATTTGTCACAAAATGCACTTTCGCATGCAAATTAAAAAACGTTCAAGTTGATTAGATTCATTCGATTAGACACAGAAAAGGGGGGAATTTTGGCTCACCGTGATTTAAATCACGAAAAGCAATGAACGGAGTGAAAAAGTGAACCAGTGAAGAAGTGAGGGCCTGGGCGCGGAGCAGGAAATGGAGAGCCCGAAATGTAAGTTGAGTTGTCGTCATCGCTGCTCCTTTGTTGTGGCTAAATGTTGTAGCTAAAAAAGGAACGCCCGCCGGAATGGCGGGCGTTCTTTTTTCTCTACTGTATTAAGTATGACAGGTCCGAAGAATTAATAATGGATTGGGGCAAAGTTTCTTTCGTTGATTCTAAAGGCAGTTACAAAGTATTTTCATTTTTACCCCTTGACAACAATTTTCCACAGACTTTTCCACAGGGGCGGTGGGGCCGGAAAAAAGCATGCCTCAGGGGCTAAAGCCCCGCGTCCGTTTGATCTGTCAATGCCGTGGATAAATCCACGGCCTACCGCCCGAACATGCGACTCGGGGTGCGATGGGAGATGATGTCCCGCCCTAACGAGTTAGGACGGATTGGGGCAAAGTTTCTTTCGTTGATTCTAAGGACGGTCAATGTCGTGGATGAATCCACGGCCTACCGCGCCGGAAAATCTCCACAAATTGGGGCCATTGGTTTGGGAGATGGTCTCCCGCCCTAACCGAGTTAGGACGGGGCACCCCCGACCTCAAGCAGCCCCTGACCTAAGGCACCCGCGAGGGCTTCGGCAGTCACGAGGGCGGGTCGGCGGTGGATTTTGAGGACGGTGATGTCGTCTTGCTGGCCGAAGGCCTGGGCGGTGGCGGCGATGTGCTGGGCGGAGAGGATGGCGATGGAGGCGGTGCGCTCGAATCCGAAGAGTTCGCCGGTTTTGGCGCGGGCTTCGGCTATGCCGTCAGTGACGAGGGTGAGGGTTTCGCCGGTTTCGAGACGGAAGGTGGATTCGGTGTATTCGGCTTGGGCGGCGAGGCCGAGGGGGAGGCCGGCTTCGAAGGGGAGTTCGTTGCAGCCAAGGTAAGGGGCGAGATGGCCGGCGTTGGCGACGGTGGCGGTGCCGTCGGGGTCGAGGCGGAGGACGAGGCAGGTGGTGAAGCCGTCTTTGCTGCGACCCAGCATGCGGAGGTTCATGGCGGTGAGGATTTCGCCGGGGCTTTGGGTGAAGTGGGCGAGGGTGCGGACGGCGCCGACTAACAGAGAGACGGCCATGGCGGCGGGCATGCCTTTTCCGCTGACATCGCCGATGACGATGAGGGCGGAGGTTGGTTGGGAATCCGGAGGCCCGGGGCTAAAGCCCTCGTGATTGGGGCCTGGGTTCAGGGGCCTCGACCCACTTTGTGGGTACCCCGCCCCTGCTCCCTCCGATAAGGCAACGTGGGGGACCTCCGGAGAAGGGACGGGGATGATCTGGAAGAAGTCGCCGCCGACCTGGCTGAAGGGCTTGTAGACGCACTCGAGGGTGAGGCCGGGGATCGCGGGAATTTCTTCAGGGATGAGGACCTGCTGGACGGTGCGGGCGGCTTCGAACTCCGACTTGAAACGCTCTTCGTCACGACGGGTGCGGGCAAAGCGCAACACTAGGATGGCGAGAATGGAGATCTGCATCAGGAAGTCGGCGATGTTTGGAACGGAGATGGGAAAGGGCCATTTGAAGATGTGGTCCCAATTTCCCACCCAGAACGCAATTAAAGAGCCCCCGTGTCCGAAGGCCTGAATCCCAAAAAGGAGCCCGAAGCCAAGAACCGCTCCATATTGCAAGCCGAAGGGACCGAGCAGCAGGCGCGCATCCATGCTCCCCCGCCTGGCGGCCACAGAGAGCAGAAGGATCTGGCACGCAATAAACGGGATCCACGCTAGATAGATCACCGGGATCCACGTCGAGAAGCTCATCCATTCCATCACTATCGGAGCAAACATCAGCGCGCCGAAGAGCGCTGAGCCGATCGCGCTCCAGAAGGGCCAGCCCCGTGGTTGTTTCAGGAATGTCACGAAGAACATCGAAAGACAGATTGCTTGGATGAGCGTCAGAAGGCCACCCAGGGCTTCATAGCCCTGAAGCCACACCGGACGAAACACCGGATAGACGTTCGAGGCGCATTCGGCGGCGTAAAGCAGCTCGGCTGCGGCGAACCACAGATACTCACCCTCGCCAGGGCGCAGCAGGAAGAGCCCAAGCCCGGCAAGCGCAGCCAGCAAATAGACAAGGAGCAGGGCGTTCTCAGCGGAGAGAAACCAGAACTCATAATTCCGCCTGTGCAGTCTCAGACCGTTCATGAGACTGGCATCGCCAATGCTGAAGGCCTCAAATGAGGGGTCGTAAAAGGATGCCCAGGCAGGCCACTCCCAGACACGGATAGCGACGACCAGGGTGCGTTTCCCTTCCACGATGGCGACAGGGATGGGCATAGTCTGCCCGAGTGCAGGGGCCTGACCGATCGATCCGCCCGGGTGCCAGAAATAGACTCTCTCGTGCGGCGGCAATCCGCCGAATTGCCCGATCAACCGCCCACCGGCGAATACCTGGTAACTCGTGCCGATTTCGGGGATATACAGCGCCAATGGCGGGTGATTCGCAGGCAGCACGACCTGAAACGGGTACCATGCCATACCGCTGTATCCGGCGTACCCCTTTTCGTCCCAAAACTGGTCCGAGCGCAGTAGCTTCCAGGAAGAATCGTCGAAATCGGGTTTGGCCCAGCCGAGCTTGCCATCGGGGTCGTCGCCAGTATGGAAGCGCCAGAGGTCATGGATTTCGACCATGGGGACGCGCTCGTTCTGAAAGTCCACGATCTGTGCGGGAGCGAGTTTTGTGCTGATGACGAACAGGAGCGCGAAGGTGAGGAGGACTGTCGTGCGCCTGTCCCAACCTTGGGGAAGCATGATGTTGGGATGGTTGCATAACGGGGTTGGGGGTGCAATGGGAATTGCGTTGCGGAGGATCGACGGGAGGGGTTCGGGGTATCCCACCTTAGGCGCAAGAACAAAGACGCGCCGAAGGTGGGGCACCCAAATTTGAGCCGGGGAGAGAAGGGGAAAAACAGAAGCAGGTCCCTCGGCTCCGTTGAAAAGCACTGCGCTCGGGATGACAAATCTTGAGAAGCGTGGGTTGGCGTTTCTTGAGAAGCGTGGGTTGATGTTGTCCCAGATTTCAATGCGAGGTTCCGCCCCACGGACCACCAACTGGGCTGCCGCCGACCAGTGTGGAGCCCAGACCTGGGGCACGCACGCTTGGGAGGAGCGCCTAATATCAAGGGATTTTTACAAGCTCATTGCGCAAGGGCAATTGGGGAGGCGCCTGGGGGTGGTTCCATGCGAGCGAAGGAAGAACCCCGAGGACAGGGCACCGAACTCTGATCCCCATTTTCTTTCGTTAGCCGGCGCAATCTGTGTGGCCGCGTTGAGCACTCCTCATTGAGCACTCCGCATTGACCAATGCAGGAGGCAAGTAACTCTTTCGGACCCCGATCTTCAAGAATCATCCATCCACTGGAAAACGGAAAACTCACAGATCGGGAGGCCGCCAGGCATGCGCTTTCAGGCGCGGAGGCCAAGGCTGGAAGCCGATCGAAACTTGCGCGGAAACGAACGGTTGGCGCAAATACAAATCAAGGAGATGACATGAAGTACACGAGATTTACGGGACTGGCTTTGGCTGTTGCGATGACGGCGGCCACGGATGCTTCGGCGGGGTCGTGGGCTACACAGGCGACGCTGGCCAACAATGCATACCAGGGAGCGGTGACGCTGGATGCGTCCGGCAACATGGTGAGCGTGTGGTATCAGAATTCGGTGAACGGGTCGCTGGTGACGGAGATCTGGGGGAGCAGCGCGGCGATTGGGCAGGCGTGGTCGGCGCCGGTGGACATCTCAGGTGGCGCGGGTTCGGCGACGGGGTATGCGTATTTGCGGGGGAGTTCGACGGGCAATGTGACGACCGTTTACACGAGCCCTACGATTGGCGCGGCGTACGCGGACAAGCCGCTGGGCGGCGCGTGGCACTCGCCCCTCTCGACCAATGGGGTGAGCCAATACTACGTGGGCAATGACAGCGGCGTGGAAGGGCTGGCGTGGGGAACGGGCGGGGCGCGGCCGACGTCGTCAACCGTGATGGCGATACGGAGGCCAGCGGGCGGCGTGTGGACGGCGCCGGCGACGATTGCGGCGGCGCCCCATTTGATTTTTGATGGCGCGATTGTGGGCCCGGATGGAGGGATGGCAGTGGCGTGGGAGAGCTTCAACTCGGTGTGCGGCTCGCGTACCTGCACCACTTCGAACTGGGTGCTGCATGTGTCGACCGAGGCGGCGGGCGCGCAGACTTGGATAGACTCAGGCGCGCTGCTGGGGCCGGACGCGAAGCAGCATTTTGGACAACTGGCCGCGGATGGCGTGGGCGATCTTGGAGTGATGTCGCTGCAGGGCGGCAACGTGGTGTCAGTGGTGCGGCACGGGGCAACGTGGACGGGCGCGGCGATTGTGACGTCGGCCGCGGGCTTCCAGTACTACACCGGAACGGGGCACGACAATCGCATCTTTGCGAGCGATGCGGCGGGGCACGCGACGCTGGTGGGCTGGGGCAACATTCAGCTGGGCACGCTGGCGGCGATTGACGGCAATCTTACGACGAATACGTGGGGAGCGCCGGCGACGATTTCTGGCGGAGACCAGGATCCTGGGTACTTTGATTTTGCGATGAGTTCATCGGGAGCAGCGATTGCGTTTTATCCGCTGCTGCTGCAAAGCGGAACGACGCAGTGGCGGGCGGTGACGCGGGCGGGAGCGGGAAAACCGTGGAACGCACCGGCGACTGCGGGGACTTCGTATGAAGGCGGAGGAACGCCGGATGGGGTTGCGGTGAACGCCGCGGGACAGGCTGCGGTGGTGTTTCACGGGTACAGTGCGGATTTTACGACCAACATTTTGTATACGAATACGTACAAGCCGTAAGGTGACGGGCTGCGCCGGGCGGGGGACTTGGTCTCCCGCCCAAGCGCCCTGTCTTAGACAGTTTTTATCGGAATATTAAAAGTCGATATGTAGATTCTTCGGGTCACCACCTCCAAATGGGTGGGCGTTTGGGGCGCCGTTTGCTGAGAATGACCGCTCAATATTATTAGGAACTTCCGGGATAGCACACTCACGCAAAAATCAAAAAATAGGTCGTGCCCGGAGGACGCCCAGGTGGGAACCCAACCGTGTGCTGGGGTAAGCAATGGAAAGAGCAGAAGCAGGTCCCTCGGCTCCGTTGAAAAGCACTTCGCTCGGGATGACACATCTCAATGATTCATTTGGTCCGCTGGGTTGGGGAGATGGTCTCCCGCCCTAACAAGTTAGGACGGGGCACTCCTTCTGTCGGTTTGGGCATCGATTTGGGTGAGGTCGCGGGCGCGGGTTTCGGGGAGGAGGAGGATGCCGAGGGCCATGAGTAAATACGCGGAGAGGGCGAACACTGCGATGGCGCTGCCGAGGGGCATGCGGGCGCTGAAGATGCCGACGAGCGCGGGGAAGAATGCGCCGAGGCCGCGGCCAACGTTGTAGGCGAATCCCTGACCGGAGGCGCGGATGGCGGTGGGAAAGAGTTCAGTGAAGAAGCTGCCCATGGGTCCGAAGACGCCGGAGGTGAAGAAGCCGAGGGGGAGGCCCAGGAATAGAGTGGCCCGGTTGCCGAGGGGGAGCAGGGTGTATGCACCGATGGCGAGGAAGGCGCCGGCTGCAAAGAGAGCGAGGGAGGCGCGGCGGCCGAGGGAGTCGGCGAGGTGGGCGCTGGTGAGGTATCCCGCGAAGGCGCCGGCGATGATGACGATGAGATACGCGCCGGTGCCGATGGTGCCGAGGCCGCGCTGATTGAGGTAGAGGGGCAGGAAGGTGTTGACCGCGTGGTATCCACCCTGTGCGCCGAGGGCTACGAGT
>JANXQR010000660.1 GCA_025353435.1 Acidobacteriota bacterium
TCCGCATTCCGATGTCGGTTGCGGAGGAAGCCAATCTGAGAGTTGGAGACGTAATCGAGATCGAAGTGGCCGAGGAAGGCTTGGTGCAAGTGCTCCGGGTCGGGAAAATGCCGACGCTGGCTCAACTCGTCTCCCAGATCATTCCCGAGACTCGGTGTCGGGAACTCTCCATTGGTTTGGAAGTAGGGAAGGAAGCCGTTGAATGGTGACCTCCTATATTCCTGAGGCCGGAGACATCGTGGTTCGGGATTTCGGTCCGCAGGTGGGCCGGGAACAGGCAAAATGGCGTCTCGCGCTGCTCCTTAACGATATTCAGACAAAACAACCGGATCATTCTGTACCGTCTATGATTCTTCTGAAAGAACCCTGATCCGCCGACGGACACGAAAACCTGTGAAGAACACAACCTTCATTTTGACTCTATTTCTGACTTGCTCAATTGGCTTGTTCGGTCAGGCGGTTCACCCACCCGACAACTCAATTTCGCTGAAATTTGTTGTTGATGGTCACCCTCTATCATGCAAGGACGTCAAGGTTGAACTCTCGATCGGTCAGCTTCACATGCTTCCGACTCCGACTGCGGACGGGTTTATTGTTCCGACAGAGTTTACACAGGCATACGCCTCAGAAAGCCTTCGGCATCAAGGGAATGTAGGTGCGACGATCTCTTGCGGAGAAAACACAGTGAGTTTCTCCGGGCTTTATCCATCCTGGGTTCTGGCCGGGAGTTGGGAAGCAGGCATATCGTATCCGACGTCCTGGTTTGACAGCATGAACCACAGCACTGCACCTGAAGAAGGTGCTTGGGCAAGCTACCTTGTGGCTGAATGCAACGATTGCGACCCAGGTGTCGTGGTCACTGTGACTCACCCCGACGTTCCGCCAGATTTGGTCGATCAGCTCCGCAAAGAGCAGTCGAGCGACGTGGGCGAGCGAGCGAGGAATGTAGCCTTTGCGCTCGCGATATTCAAATCGGACTATGAGACCAATCGCGATTTTCTGTTGAAGCTGCTGCGTGTGTGCCTCTCGCGACCTCGTAATTCAGCCGAAGATGATGTTTGCGACACAAAGCTGGTGGACGAAATAGCAAACCTTTATTGGCGGGGAGACGCCGAGCTTCTTCAACCGTTACTGAATGCGGCCGATCGGCGTGATGACGTCTTAGGTGAAGCTGGCGGGTTCTACTCAGACTTACTGGATCGTCGCACAGCACTTGTCGTGGGCGAATTGCGCAAGTTGCCAGAGGAAAAGCAACGCATGGTTTGTGAAATGGCCGCCACAGACGACTTGCGCTTTGACAGTCCAAAACTTGATCGAGTAATGAAAAATCTTCGAGCCACGGGTGATGATGTCGCTGAACGGTGCATATTGGTGCTCAACAAAACGACCAGTCACAAACCCTGAAGGCCCATACCACGCCAACGACAATTCAATTGCTGCTTAGAATGTGGACTGCCGGCACTACCGGCCGCACACCTGATTGAGCCGCCAGCACAACTGCCCATGCTCTAGACTTGAGTTGTCTATGGAAATTATCAGCTTATTTGGCAGTTTGAACGAGGAACCGGAGAAGCCGGAAGAGCCAGAGTCGAAGACTCCAGCGGAGCCTGAGTCGGGCGAGAAGAAGTCGGGCTTCTTCAGCCGCATGAAGCAGGCGGTGTCGCGGACGCGCGAATCCTTCAGCTCGAAGATTGAAGGCATCGTGGCGATGACGCGCACGGTGGACGAGAGCGACCTGGAGGAGTTGGAGACGGCGCTGCTGTCGAGCGATATCGGGGTGCAGACGACGACGGAGATTCTGGATGCGCTGCGGGATCGGGCGCGGCGGCAGGCGATTGATGGTGGCGGGGAGCTGCGGGAGCTGTTGAAGGTCCAGATCAAGAACATTCTAGAAGCTCCGCAAAAGGCTGTGGTTACGCCGGCGGCACCGCCCAAGGTGACGTTTCTTGTGGGCGTGAACGGGACGGGGAAGACGACCACGAGCGGCAAGCTGGCGGCCTGGTCCAAGGAACATGGGCGGACGGCAATGTTGTGTGCGGCGGACACCTTTCGCGCAGCGGCGATTGAGCAGTTGGAGGTGTGGGCTTCGCGGTCGGGCGTGGACATGATCAAGACGCGGCAGGGTGGCGATCCGGCGGCGGTGCTCTATGACGCGGTGACGGCGGCCAAGGCGCGGGGGATTGCGGACCTTTATGTGGATACGGCTGGCCGGCTGCATACCAAGACCGGCTTGATGGATGAACTCGACAAGATGCGAAGGACGGCGGCGCGGCTGATACCTGAAGCTCCACATGAGGTTTTGCTTGTAATGGACGCTACCACCGGGCAGAACGGGCTGCAGCAGGCGCGGCTGTTTACGGCTGCGGCGGGGGTGACGGGGATTGTGCTGACCAAGCTGGATGGGACGGCGAAGGGCGGGATTGCCGTGGCGATTGCTCGGGAGTTGGGTGTGCCGGTGCGGTTTGTGGGGATTGGGGAGAAGATGGGGGATCTGCTGGAGTTTTCGGCGGAGGCGTTTGTGGAGGGGTTGTTGGGGTAGAGCAGGGACTGAGGGACTGAGGGACTGAGGGAATAGAAAAACACCGAGGCCGATTTGACGGGTGCTAGACTACGTTGTCTTATGACCTCCTCAGGCAAAATCTACTGGGATGAAAGAAACAGTTCCCGCCCATTTTTGTGGTTCTGGGTCCTGACTCAATTCGTTCTTTTGCTTAGAATCCTCTCGATCAAGTTTCATGCCCCAAATTCGAGCATTTCGCAAACGCTTCTCATCGTCTCTGTGCTGCTCGGAATCGGCGCAATTGCGGTTTTCGCCCAACTTGTTGTGAACTGCATTTGGCATCGGACTCAACCCGACAGCGGTGACGACGGCGATTCTTCGGAATCCCTGGGGATTAGCCCTCTGAACCTTGAAGAGCATCCAGTGAGTGCCGCAACATCTGATTCTGGCCCGAAATTCGATACCAATCTCGAATCGGATCCGATCGAAACCCGCGACCAAATTCAATGGAAGAAGCTGCTCATCGCGACCGCCGGAATCGGCACCCTCGCCCTTTCCTTTTATGCCACCTTTTGACCGCGCAGGGACAACGGACGTTTCTATGGATATCCACGAACAAGACGTTTACTGGATGACGCGGGCGCTGGAGCTGGCGCGGCGGGGGATTGGTGTGACGTCGCCGAACCCGGCGGTGGGGTGCGTGGTGCTGGACTGCGCCGGGCAGGTGATCGGCGAGGGGTGGCACGAGTACGACTTGCTGGATCATGCGGAGGTTGCGGCTCTCAAGGTGGCGCGGATGCATGCGGCATCAGCAGGGACGGCTGACCGGCTGCGCGGCGGGACGGCGTATGTAACGCTGGAGCCTTGCAACCACACCGGGCGGACTGGGCCGTGTACCGAGGCGCTGATTGCGGCGGGGCTGAAGCGGGTGGTGGCGGCTACGGGTGATCCAAATCCTGGTGTGGATGGGCACGGAATGGACCGGCTGCGGGCGGCAGGGATCGAGACTGCGCTGGGCGTTTGTGAGGCTGAGGCGCGGCGGATCAACGAAGGGTTTGCGAAGTGGATCCAGCACAGGAGGCCGCTGGTGGTTCTGAAGGTGGCGATGACGCTGGATGGGCGGATTGCGCCGCCTCCGGGTGTGCACACCAAGCGCGAGCCGTTCTGGATTACGTGTGAGACGTCGCGGCGGGCGGTGCAGCCGCTGCGGTGGCAGGCCGATGCGGCAGTGACGGGCGTGGACACGGTGCTGGCGGACGATCCACTGCTGACGGACCGGAGCGGGCTGCGAAGACGGCGGCCGTTGCTGCGGGTGGTGCTGGATTCGGCGCTGCGGATGCCACTCGACGCGAAGATGGTGAAGACCGCGGATAAGGACGTGGTGGTGTTTACGGTGTCGAAGGATGACAAGCGTATTGGGGAGCTGCGGGAGCGCGGGGTGCGGGTCGAGGTGCTGCCGGCTGAGGCCGGGCGAGTGCCGCTGGGGATGGTGCTGGATCGGCTGGGGGCGGAAGGGATTCTCAGCGTAATTACCGAGACAGGGACGCGGCTGAATACGGCGCTGCTCGCTGGCGGGCTGGTGGATCGGGTGCAGCTGTTTGTGTCGCCGCAGATTCTGGGGTCGGATGCGGTGCCGGCGTTCAAGGGGATGGCGAACCCGATCCGGATGGGCGCGGTTGAGGTGGAGAGGTATGAGAACGATTTGGGGTTGTCCTCGCTGCTGAGAGATCCGTGGAAAAAGCAGGGACTAAGGGACTAAGGGACTAAGGGCCTGAGGGACTGAGGGACTAAGGGCCTGAGGGACTGAGGACTGGAAGGCCGTTGTTTGCACCCAAATCCTGGATTCCGATGGTTCGGTAGACTGGGGATATGCATCCTCCGGTACGGCTGGTGGCGATAGATATGGATGGGACGCTGCTGCCGAGTTTCGCGCAGAAGGTAAGTGTGCGCGGGGCGAAGGCGATCAAGGCGGCACAGGCGGCGGGAATAACGGTGGCCATTGCCACGGGGCGGCGGACAGCCTATACGGCTCCCCTGCTGGACGGGCTGGGGCTGCGAGCGGATATGCCGCTCATCACGTCAAATGGAGCAGTGACGCGGACGCTGGGCGGTGAGCCCATGGACCGGAGCCACCTGGAGGCGCGGGTGGCGCGGGCGATCTGCGGGCTGATGCGGCCGTTTGGAACGGTGGTATTCACCTTTGATCGGCCGGGACGCGGAGAGCTGGTGCTCGAAGATCTGGCACAGACTGAGGGGCGGATTTCGCTGTGGGTGGAGGCAAATCGCGGGTCGATCGAGGTGGTGGTGCCGCTTGAAAATGCGCTGCCCGATGGCGAAGACCCGATCCAGGGAATGGTGACAGGTGGGATCGAGCGGATGAAGGCGGCCGAGCGGGTGCTGAAGGCGAGCGAGTGGCAGCCGTATTGCGAGTGTGTGCGGACGGAGTACCCGGCGCGGGATTTGTCGATTCTGGATTTGCTGCCGCCGGGGGTGTCGAAGGGCTGGGCGCTGGAACGGCTGGCGGAGCGGCTGGGCGTGGATCGCAAGGAGACCATGGCGATTGGCGACAACTGGAACGACGTGGACATGCTGGAGTGGGCTGCCCAGGGCGTGATGATGGCAAATGCGGCCGCGGAGCTGCGCACGATGGCCAAGATGCGGGGCTGGAAGCAGGCTCCGCCGAATGACGAGGACGGGGTGGCGATATTTCTGGAGGGACTTGTTCAAAAGCAAGCACTCCGTGCCTAAGTTGAGGTATTGCTTGCCAATGCAGTTGATGTAATCCTTTAAGGCTACGGGGGGAAACGACCTGTTTTGTTGAGATTGCGAGCCCAACTCGTATTTGCAGCGGCGACGGCCGGAATGGTGATTCCGGCGTGGGCGGGCGAGCGGGTGACGCTAAGTAATGGATTTGAGCAGGTTTGCGATCACCACGAGTTGGTGGCCGGCAAGTATCGCCTCTACACGAGTAAGGGATTTGGGAGCTATATCGAGTTTCCGGTGGAGCTGATTGCGGGGATCGAGGCGGTTGCTGATCCGGTGCCGGAGCCGGTTGCGGAGCCTGAAACGGTGGCGGCGGCGGCGCATCCCGGAGTTGCAGGGTGGGGAGTGGCGGGGCCGAGCGGCGTGGATGCCAAGCTGACTGCAGCAGATCTGCACGAGATGCTGGCGAGTGCGGGGAGTGCGCATCATCTGGACGAGGATTTGCTGGCCAGCGTGGTGAAGGCGGAGAGCGGCGGAAACGTGCGGGCAGTGAGCCGGACCGGGGCCAAGGGACTGATGCAGCTGATGCCGCGGACGGCAACGGACATGGGTGTCGAGGATAGCTTTCGGCCGGAGCAGAATGTGAGCGGGGGGTCGGCTTATCTGGACTCGCTGCTGACGAAGTACCACGATAGTTTGGCGCTGGCGCTCGCCGCTTATAACGCGGGGCCGGCAGCGGTGGATAAGTACCATGGGATTCCGCCGTATCGGGAGACGCAGCTTTACGTAGCGCGGGTGATTCACGAGTTCAATCGCCGGGTTCGGGAGCGGAGCCATTTGACGGCAAAGAACAGTGGTCAGTTGTCGGTGGCCAGCGTACAGAAACCCAATTTAACGAAATAGATGGGGGACGAAGCGGCTGGTGTTGGTGGTGACCAGGCCCTTTGATTCGCGGATGCCAATGCCGGTGGGTTCGCCGTCGATGAGCCAGCTTCCGATGACGGCGGTGTTGCCGTCGGATTCGGCTAGTGCGGCCAGCTTTTGGTAGACGTAGACTTCGCTCTTGGCTGAGGCTTCAGTTCCCTGCTCCGATGACGGTTCTTCGACCCAATTCCTGAAAACCATAACTCCTTTGCCTTCATGGCCGAAGAACGGCTTCTTCACGTAGTCTTGCATGTTTCTGGGGCCGTCAAGGTAGGCCGGTAAAAGGAGCTCGTGGTTGGGGTTCAGCTCCCAGAGGATGGCGAGAAGGGCCTTGTTTGACCAGAGCATCTTCCAGATGGGCTCGAGCCACTGGACGGGGTCTTTCTGGCTGTGGCTCATGGTGGCGAGAGTCTGCGGGGCGAAGCGCTCGCCGAGCAGCCACTCCCAGGGATAGAGCTTGAAGATGGTTTCGATGGGGCGGCGGTCGAGATCGACGAACTGGGACTTGGCTTCTTCCCAGCCGATGTCGTGCATGGCGATGGGGTGGGTCTTGAGGCCGGCCTGCTCAGCGGTGTCGCGGAGGTAGCTCACGGTCATGAAGTCTTCTTCAGTGCCGTCGTGGCCGAAGTAGACGGGCTGGTGGACGTAGCCGTGGAGGTCCTTCCACTTGGCGATGAGCTTCTCGTGGATGGAGTTGAATTGGTCGGCTTGAGGGAAGCAATCTTGCAGCCAATACCACTGGGTCACGGCGGCTTCGACCAGGGCTGTCGGGGTGTCGGCGTTGTACTCGAGGAGCTTGATCTGGCGGCCGTCGTAGGCCAGGTCGAGGCGGCCATAGAGGGCGGGCGGCTCGGCACTCCAGGTTTCTCTGATCCGGACAGCGGCTGCGGGGGGGATCTTCATCTCGGCGAGGCGGTTGTTTTCGAGGATATGGTCGCCGGCCGCCAGCGCAAGCTTGTGGATTTCAGCAGTGGCTTCCTCGAGCCGGTCGATCTCAGCCGAGCTGAACTCCCAGTAGGCCGACTCGTCCCAATACGGCAAGCCATCGGAG
>JANXQR010000673.1 GCA_025353435.1 Acidobacteriota bacterium
TTCGACCTCGGCATCCGCCACACCGTGCTTAACCACGGAGAGATTTACTACAACGCACAGAAGAGCGCGCTCTCCGCCGATCTGCATGATGTGAAGTTCCAAGCCGCGTTCAATCAGTTACAGAAGATGTACTCCGGCAACCTGGCGTACACCAATGGGCGCGTGGTGTTCGGCGCCTATCAACCGTTTGAGCACAACTTCGACGCGCAATTCGATTTGACGCCTACCACACTGCATCTGCGCCATGCGTCTCTTTCGAGCGGGGCCACAAAGGTGAACCTGGTGGCGACGGCAACGAACTTAAGCACACCCATTGTGGATGCGCAGTATGATATCGCGATCGACGGCGGGCAGTTATCGAAGATAACGAAGAACTCTTCGATCCCTGCCGGAATTATTCGCGCTTCGGGGTCGGCGCACTACCAGGATGTTGCGAACCAGACGGCTTTGAATTCGATAACTGTGAACGGCGATCTCCTCAGTTCGCAATTGGTCGTTAAGACTCCGACATTGCATGTGGCGGTTGACAATATTGCCGCGCACTACGCGCTGGCCAACGGAAATGCGACGCTGCGAGATTTTCACGCCGGGGTGCTTGGCGGCGAGATTACAGCGCAAGGGACGATGAAAGACCTTGGCGGCAATTCGCATTCGGAGATGACAGCGAACCTCCGTAACATTTCGCTTGCCGATGCCGCCGGGCTTGCCGGGGCCAAGACGGCGCAACCAGTCAAGGTGACCGGCGTCTTGAATGCCGATGCGAAGGCATCATGGGGCAAGACCTTCGACGACCTTATTGCACGCGCGGATTCAACCATCCACGGCTCCGCTACGGGCAAGGTTGCAACGACTGCCAGCGCAGTCGACGTGAGTAATGTGCCCGCCTCATCTCCCCGCGCACTGCCCATCGACAGTGAGATCCATGCCACTTACAGCGGCGCGAACAAGCAGATCGCACTGCAGCAAAGCTACATTCACCTGCCGCAAACCAGCCTGACCATGAACGGCGTGGTCAGCAATCATTCGAGCCTTGTCGTTCGACTGCAGGCGAATGACTTGCGCGAGCTTGCCACGCTTGCCAACCTCTTCATCACCCCGAACGCAGGTCAGCCGCGACAAGCACTCGATCTTGCAGGGCAGGCTGATTTTCAAGGGACGGTTCAGGGCTCCACATCCGCTCCGCACATCGCGGGTCACCTCATCGCATCAAATTTGCGCGTGAATGGCACGTCGTGGAAGGTATTCCGAACAGAAGTGGACGCAAGCCCTTCGGGAGCCAGCCTGCGAGGAGCCGACCTCGAGCCGGAACCAAATGGCCGCATCACATTCAACGCAAGCACCGGCCTGCGCAACTGGGCATTCGCTAAGGACAGTCCGATTCAGGTTGACCTTAGCGCATCGCAGGTGGAGATTGCGGAACTTGCGAAATTCGCGGGGCAACAGATTCCAGTTACCGGCACTCTGAGCACCCACGTCACGCTGCATGGTTCCGAGCTCAATCCGATTGGAAGCGGCGATCTTTCTGTCACGAAAGTTGTCGCTTACAACGAACCCATTTCGACTGTCCAGGTGAAGTTTGACGGCACCGGGGATGAAATTCACGCCGACCTCAACATTCAACTCCCCGCGGGCGACATGAAGAGCATTGTGAGCGTGCGGCCGAAGGAGAGATCGTACACGGCGCAACTCACTTCCACCGGAATTGACCTCACTAAGCTGGAAGCGCTCAAGGCGAGGAAGGTCGAGGCATCCGGAATGGTGGCGATCAACGCACACGGTCAGGGCAGCTTCGACAATCCGCAACTGAGCGCAACGATTCAGATCCCCTTGCTCATGGTTGAGAAACAGACGGTCAAGAACGTGAACCTCAACATGGACGTGTCAAATCACGTGGCCAATGCGACGCTCAGTTCCCTGGCAGTCGACACATCCATTCAAGCCAAGGCGCGGGTCAACCTGAGCGGCGACTACGACGCTGATGCCTCGATCGACACACAGGGAATCCCACTGCAGCCGCTTATCGCTGTGTATGCTCCCGCGCAAGCCGCCTCGCTCTCGGGACGAACAGAGCTACACGCGACTGTGCGGGGACCTCTCAAAAACGTGCGTCAGCTTGAAGCGCACCTTACAATCCCCTATCTCAATGTGGACTATAACCACACCATCCAACTCGCCTCAGCCGAGCCGATCAAGGCCGACTACAAGAACGGAGTTCTCAATGTGCAGCGCGGCGCTATTCGCGGCACAGAAACCGATCTGCGATTCCAGGGATCGATTCCGATCATCGATCGCAGCCAGCCGATGTCACTGCAGTTGCAGGGTAATGTGAACTTGAGGATCGCCCAGTTATTCGATCCAAGCATACGCACCTCGGGCGAGCTGCGATTCAACATCAACTCCACTGGGACTTCTGGCGACCAGGTTGACGGCGAAATCGACGTGGTGGATGCCAACTACGCCTCACCCGATATGCCCGTTGGATTGCAGCACGGCAATGGCGTGCTGACTCTCACAACCGACCGCATCAACATCAAGTCGTTCCAGGGAACGGTGAGCGGCGGCACTGTGATTGCGCAAGGCGGCGTGGCATATCGCCCCGCTATTCAATTCAATCTTGGTCTCTCGGCGAAGAACGTTCGCTTGCTCTATCCGCAGGGAATGCGCGAGGCGGTGGACGCAGACATTCACCTAACTGGGTCCACAGAAAGCGCAACCCTGGCAGGCTCGGTGAATCTTGCCGACATCTCTTTCACGCCGGCCTTCGATCTCAATGGCTTTATTGCGCAGTTCTCCAGCGGTGTTGAGGCACCTCCCTCGCAAGGATTCAGCCAGAACGTGAATCTCAACCTGGCTGTACGCTCAACCAACAACGTAAACCTGGTGAGCCGCAAGTTGAGCGTTAACGGCACTGCAAACCTGCAGGTACACGGCACTGCAGCGGACCCGGTAATCCTCGGCCGCATCAATCTCAACCGCGGCGACGTGATACTGAATAACGATCGCTTTGTGCTGACCGGCGGAACGATCCAGTTCGTCAATCCATCCGAGACGGAACCGGTAGTGAACGTCGGCATCACCACGACCATCCAGCAATACAACATCAGCATGCGATTCAACGGGCCGACCACACAAATGCAGACCCAATACAGTTCTGATCCGGCCCTGCCGCAGGCAGACATCCTAAATCTGCTGGCATTTGGTCAGACCTCAGGTTGGGCCACGGGAGAAGCGGCCAGCAACTCGCCGTCGACGCCGGTCACTCAGCAGGCCGAATCGCTGATCGCATCGCAAGTCTCAAGCCAGATCACGAGCCGGCTCTCGAGGGTCGCCGGAATTTCGCAACTCTCCATCAGCCCAGTGCTTGGAGGCACGAATAACCAAGGCACTGGTGCGAACATCACGATTCAACAGCGCGTGACCGGAAATCTTTTTGTAACCTTCTCCACCAACACCGCGACAACGCAGAGCCAAGTCATCCAGGGCCAATATCAGATAAGTCCGAAGGTTGCGCTCAGTGCTACTCGCGATCCCAATGGCGGATTTGCGGTGGACACACTCATCAAGAAAACCTGGTAGCGGGGCCAAACAAGGCGTTGGCTTGGC
>JANXQR010000679.1 GCA_025353435.1 Acidobacteriota bacterium
GTCGGTTGGGTGAACCGGCGCCGGACGATCTAGATCCTGATGAACACCTTGTTTTTGAACATCCAATACAAAATCAGCCAGTAGGCCAGCAAGGTCAACGAGCCCATGACGAGCGGTTCGAGCGAGACGCCGAATAAACTCATCAGGTTCATGCCAAGATGGATTTTGAAGCTGTTCTGGATGAATTCTTCCCACAGATGCGCCATCATGTAGGCAGCGATGGAGTTCATTCCGATCACGACCAATGGGAAAGCCAGTCGGCGATTATTCTTCACGTCGACAATCCAGCAAAATGCCGTAAGAAACAGGAGGCAGGCGCCGCCGCTGAAGAGCGTCCACGATGGTGTCCAGATGCGCTTGACGATGGGGCAGATTCCCGTGAAGTGACACACCAGGCCGGCGGCGATTAACACTGCCGCAGCAATCATGAATCGGCGCAGCGGAAGGCGCGGCGCGGCCTCATGAAACCATCGGCCCGCGATGACGCCGATCAACATGGTGCCAAGCGTTGGAATAAAACTCAGCGTCAAATAGCCACCGCCGTTGAATGCGAAGGGAGCGGTACGCGGGAAGAGGTTGAGGAACCAGACGTCGACGGCCTGCCCAAGGTTGCTGTTCTTGTTCCAGTGCGAGGCGAAGCCGGAGTAGAGATGCCCGGGCCAATCGGAAGGAACCCCGACGGCCGCATAGTTGAATCCCGCGCCGGGGGTCGGGTAGAGCGCCCACGCCAACCAGTAGCCGATAAGGATTGCGGCGAGCGCGATCCATTGCATGCGGGGTCGAGCGAATGTCAGCAGAAAGGCAAAAGTGTAGCCCAGGCCGATCTGCGTAAGAGTGTCCTCAAACGTGAAGTAGGTGATGGGTCCGGTTGTTGATCGCAGAAAGATGCCGAGGGCAATCAGCAAAACGCTACGCCAAATAGTGTGCAACAGCATGCGTGGAAAGCTCTCGCCTTTGCGCTGGCGGCTGCGGATGGAATAGGGGAGCGCTACGCCGGCCAGGAATGTGAAGCCTGGCTGGATGGTGTCGTGGAGGCTCATGCCGGCCCACTCGACATGCGACTGGTTGAAGGCCAGGAATCGCCAGATTGGGTTGCCGGGGAATGAGCGCGCCACTTCGGAAAGACGCAATACTTCAGCCATCATGAGGAGCATGACTAGCCCGCGGTAGGCGTCGACCGCTACGTTGCGCTGAACGGGAGCGACGGCTTCGGCCACTGGGGGTTGCACCGGGGTGGTAGTTGTTGCTACTTCACTCGCTGCTGGCACACGCTCTCCCTGGCAGGAATTACAGCCTTGCCATGATTCGTGCAACAACATTAGGTCGGAAGTCGATCAGTGATCAAGTGAATTCTTGCAAAAGCCTTTCGCCGTCATCTACGCCTCTAGCGCAGGCTGCGAAGCGCGGGGTAAAGCTTGCGCCACTGTTGGTAGCCGCTCTTATACGCCGCGACATCCTGCGCATCCGGCTCGATACGCTGTGCCACTTCGATGGCCTGCGCGCAGGCGCGGTCGAGATCGGCCCAGTGCCCAATGCCGACCCCCGCCATCAGTGCACAGCCAAATGCTCCGCCCTCCTCAGCAGTAAGCACTTCGACAGCATGCCCGTACACTCCGGCCTGAATCTTTCGCCACAATGGACCGCGTGCACCACCGCCGCCAAGACGAATGCCGCTCACCGGAATACCCAGTTCCGCGAAGAGAGAAAATGTGTCCTGAAGTGAGTAGGCCACGCCTTCCAGCACAGCGCGCACAAAATGCGCTGCCGTATGCACCGTGCTGATGCCGGCGAACGCCGCACGCACTTCGGGATCAAGATGTGGCGTGCGTTCGCCGAGCAAGTACGGCGCCCATTCGAGGCCTTCGCTCGCGGCAGGCACATTGGCAGCAGCCTCGGTCAGCGCGTCGTAGCTCTGGCCGGAAAAGAACGTGTTGCGAAGCCACTGGAAGCTAAGGCCCGCAGACTGCGTTACGCCCATCACGTGCCAAACGCCGGGCACCGCATGGCAGAAAGTGTGCAGCCGGCCTTTTGGATCTTTTGTCGGATCGGCAGTGGCCGCAAATACCACGCCGGACGTGCCGATTGTCGCCGATACGGAACCAGGCTGCAGAATGCCCATGCCCACTGCGCCCGCGCCTTGATCACCAGCTCCTGCGACAACCGGCGTTCCTGCAGACAGCCCAGTCAGCCCGGCCGCTTTGTCGCTGACCTTTGCACACACTTCGGGTGACTCGTAGACCTTAGGTAGCCAGCTCTCGGGGATTCCCGCGGCCTCTGACACTTCTTTCGACCAGCGTCGGTGGGTTACATCCAGCAAGAGCGTGCCGGAGGCCTCTTGCACGTCGATGGCGAACTCGCCCGTGAGACGGTAGCGGACGTAATCCTTGGGGCACATCACGTGGCGAATCTTCGCAAAGATCTCCGGTTGGTGCGTCTTAACCCACAGCAGTTTGGTGAGTGTGAAGTTGGGCAGAGCGGGATTGCAGGTGAGTTCGATCAGCTTTTCGTAGCCAATTTTCTCGTGCAGCCAGTCGCACTCCGGCTGCGTGCGCGTATCGCACCATATGAGCGAGGGTCGTAACACCGAGCCATTCTCATCGAGCATGACAGCGCCGTGCATTTGACCAGTAAGCCCGATGGCGGCAATAGGTTGCTTTGGTTCAGGAGCAAACGTAAGCGCGTTGCGAATCGCATCCTGGGCTGCGCGCCACCAGTCCTCTGGATCCTGCTCAGCCCATCCCGGATGCGGTGTGCGAAACGGAGCGTGCTCGCTTGAGGCACCGCTCATCAATTTGCCGTCAGCATCCACCACCACGGCGCGCGTGCCGCCCGTACCCACGTCCATTCCCAGGAACCACATGGCTGTCACTCCCCTGCCCTAAATCGCTTTTCTTAAGCGCTCGCAGCATAGCAGCTTTGGCAGCAGCCGGAAAGCCCTCCAGGCATCACACTGAGTGCATTGCTCCCAAAATTCACGAGCATGACGGAATAGAAAAACACTCTCCTCAACATGCCTGTAAATCAGATAGACTCGTGCCACTGCTCTTGATTTGTTTTCCCTCAGACGCAAGTTTGGTACGACTTTGACTGCAAGTAATTCCCCCCTCCGAAATGAATCTGCCGTTCCACCCAAAGGAAAAGAACATGACCGCCTCCGCACCCAGCCCCGATCACATTTTGCAAAC
>JANXQR010000115.1 GCA_025353435.1 Acidobacteriota bacterium
CTCGCCTTGTCCGTCTTCCCGCACGCCATGAGCTGGATAGCCGCCGTCACCCGCATCCCCGCCTCCGCCATCGTCGCCAATCCTTCCTTGAGGCTTGCGGGCCATGACTGACACGGCATCGATGCGGCCGCGCCGTCCAAACTTTCCTTGAAGAGCCGCTGGAAATGCACGAAGCGTCAGGGCACGACTTCACAGGTTGCTGAAAAACTCAAAACGGAGGGAGGCGGGGGTTTCACATGCTGCGGAAAAACTCGGGTGGACGGACGAAACCAGTCAGGGCGCCACTTCAGTAGTGCCGTTAAGACCAATAAAATGAGCGGGCTCTAGCCCCTGCGGGATCCGCCTTTTCCCAACTCGCCACAACCCCCCGCAGATCGAGGAACTTTCCGCCGAAAAGTCGAATGTCTCAATAACCCGGAAATCCGCCTCCGGAAATTGTTGTCAAGTGCCCAACCTGTGGAAATCGTTGCAAGCTGCACATTACAAATCGAATAAATATATTGGAAAATCCATTATTAATTGGTCGAACCTGCCATACTTAATATAGGTAAGAAATAAAGCCTCTCCGAAGCTGGAGGGGTTTTTGTTTTGGCGCAGAGAGGGGTGCAGGATGAGAAACCGAGAAACATCAATAACGTAGGCCGGCGAAAGGTCGACTCGGCCCCATTTTCACGGTTCACTGAAAAGTGATATAAATCACGGTGGGCGAAAATTCCCCCCTTTTCGGTGTGTAGTCGCATGATTGCAAAGGAGATGAGCTTTTTTTATTTGTGTGTGTGCAAACCCTACGGGATAACGGCACAGATCGACGCCGTAACGAGGCGCAGCAAATCGTGGACTGCTGGGTAGTGAATAATTGGAAGGGGTTTTGGTGGAGCTGAGCGGGATCGAACCGCTGGCCTCCTCGTTGCGAACGAGGCGCTCTCCCAGCTGAGCTACAGCCCCACATGAACTTTCCTATCTTAGCAGCGGAAAGCGATTCCGCAAAGGCGCGGAAATTCCACTTAAAACGGCATCCGATTCGGCGGAATCCGCGTTCGGGACGGTTCCAACAACAGCAGTACGCAGGAGACTTCAATGGCGCCATCGGCACCGCAGACATTCAAGGGAATCTCGCCCGACAAGTACGCACTGCTCACGGAAAAGGCCAAGGGCGCAGGCATCGAAATGGAAGGCAATAGCGGCACGGCAACCAAGTTTGGCGTGGAAATGCAGTGGAACTATTCGCCCGAAACACAGGAACTTTCTCTGCAGTGCCTCAAGCACCCTTTCTTCGTGAGCGCCGCGGACGTGGACACGAAGATCCGCGATCTGGTGCATCAAACGCTGGTGTAGCTGGAACCGCAATTGGCGAACTCCGCCAAGTGAAATGCGCCAACGGCGATTCTCCTACAATTGAATGAAGCAGTGGCAAACCTTCTCGCCAACTCAATCGGACCTGCAAAACCCGCAGAGCGGGCGGGCGGCAAGTCTTGGTACTGGCCGGTTCGTGCCGCTTTTCACTTCTGGCATTTGGCCAGCCTGGATGCCCCTACGGTGGCTGTGGTCTGGGGCGGGGCGCTTGCCTGGACGGCGCACCTTCGTCTGGCTGTATGGCCTCTGGCGCTGCTGGGGCTGGTGGTCTGGGCGCTCTACGTCGGCGACCGCCTCATGGACGCCCGCGCCGGGCTTCGGAGTCCTTCAGCTCATGAGCTTCGCGAACGGCACTATTTTCACTGGAAGCATCGAAGGGTTCTGGCTCCGCTGGCGGCGATTGCCGGGGTGGCTGCGTTAGGGATCGTGCGCTCCCGGGTTCGGCTGGTCGCGCTGCCGGAGGATTCAGTGGTGGCGGGGGCTACGCTGGTTTACTTCTCGGGGGTCCATTTCAGAGTCAAGTTTCCCACCAGAATGGCGCGGGTGTTGGCCGTGTTTGGGTCGAGGGAGTGCCTGGTGGGAGTGCTGTTTGCTGCGGGGTGCGTGCTGCCGGCATTGTCAATGAATCCGGGTTGGAATGGTCCGGGTTCACCGATGCAACTGTTGGCGCTTCCGGCGGTTTACTTCGCGGCTGTGGCCTGGCTCAATGTGCGCGCGATTACCCATTGGGAGTCGGTGGCTTCGAAGCGAAACGGTTTGCGTCTGGATTGGATCGCTCAGGGGTTGGCTGCTGCGGGCTTGGTGTTGGCGGCTTGGCTGTCGCCCTCGCAACCGAGGGCTGCGGTGCTGATGGCCGCAGGCGCGGCGAGCGCGCTGCTCATCGGACTGCTCGATCGGCGGCGCGACGAGTTTACCGTGTTGACGCTGCGAGGGGCCGTTGACATGGTGCTGCTGACGCCACTGCTTCTGTTGGCGGCTGCGCCGCTGGTTCGATGACCCGAATGCTGTCGCCCGCGCCGAACTTCGATCGGCTTGCGGGGATCTACCGCTGGATGGAGATGCTGAGCTTCGGACCGTGGCTGGGGCGGTGCCGGAGTGCCTTCCTCGACGAGATGCGAACGCCGAGGCGGGCGCTGGTGCTCGGAGACGGCGATGGGCGCTTTACTGCGCGCCTGTTGCGAGAGAATTCGAAAGTGCTTTTGGAAGCCGTGGACAACAGCCCGGCGATGCTTGCTGCGCTGGTTCGGCGAACGGGGAAAGATGGAATTCGGGTGAAGGCAACCTTAGCGGATTTGCGGGCCTGGTCGCCTGATCCGGCGATGGGCGAGGGCGGGCGGAGATACGACCTGGTGGTGACGCATTTCTTCCTGGACTGCCTGACCACGGACGAGATTGAGGGGCTGGTGTCGAGGGTCCGGCCCTATTTGGCGGCGGAAGCGAAGTGGGTGGTGTCGGAGTTTGGCATTCCCGAGGGGTGGTTTGGGCGCTGGGTGGCGCGGCCGCTTGTTGGGCTACTTTATTGGGCGTTCGGATGGATGACGGGGCTGAAAGTTCGCAGGCTGCCTGACCATGTTTCGGCTTTGGAGAAGGCGGGGTTTCGGATCCGGCGCCGGAAGAGATGGCTGGGCGGGCTGCTGGTGAGCTCGG
>JANXQR010000701.1 GCA_025353435.1 Acidobacteriota bacterium
CTTCCAGACGGGATTTCCATTCGGTGTCTCTTCGAATGACATCGGCGGCGTACAAGGCACCGTGGCTCCGCGGCCAAATAAGGTCGCAGGCTGCAATCCCCACGCCGGGTTGACCGCCAAGTTTCAGCGGCTGAACATGTCCTGCTTCACTCAACAATTGCCGGGCACATTCGGCAACACAACCCGCAACTTCCTGCGTCAGCCCGGCATCAACAATTGGGACATGGGATTTGCAAAGAACTTCCACTTCACAGAAACACTGGCTTTCAAGCTCAGCGTGGACACCTTCAACACCTTCAATCATCATCAGTATGCCTCTGATGTGGGCGCCTTGGTCTCGGGAGGATCGGGAGGAAACCAAGTCATTGATGCGAGTGTGAACTCGCCCGCATCCACAGCCGGGAAGATTACTGGTTCTTCTGCAGCACGCGTCATCCAATTGGGCGGGAAGCTCACGTTCTAACTTGATTCCCGAACCTTCACCTGAACTCCGCCACGCCTTAAAAGCGTGGCGGAGTTTTCTTCTGCGGGAGATAGACTCTTACAATGATGCGCACTCGATTGAAGCAGGCGTTGGTGGTTGCGTTAATTTGTATTAGCCTGCAGGCTGCCTGGCCGCAGGTGGACCATGATGAAGACGCAGCAAAGTTCGCGGATGCCGGCCAGAAAGCTTTATCGACGGGTCACTACGCGGAGGCTCGAGACAACTTTGAGAAGTTGTCAAAGCTCGAACCCAACATCGCCGAAGTGCACGCAACTCTCGCCGTAATTTACTTTAAGCAGCGAGAATATGAGCTCTCGGCTCGCGAAGTCCGGACCGCGCGAAAGCTCAAGCCGAGTCTGCCCAAGCTCGACAGCCTGCTGGGTCAATCCTTGGCAGAGATGGGTGACTTTGAGGAAGCACTACCACTACTGGAAAAGGGATTTCACCAGACAGCTGACACGGAAGTCAGGCGCATGTGCGGCCTTCAACTTCTTCGCGCATACACGGGACTTAGTCGCGACTCCGATGCGGTGGAAACGGGGTTGGCGCTGAACAAGCTCTATCCGGACGACGCCGAAGTTCTATTTCACACTGGCCGAATCTACGGGAACTATGCCTTCGTGGTGATGTCAAAGCTGCACGACAGCGCGCCGGGCTCCATCTGGACTCTGCAGGCGCAGGGAGAGCTCCACGAAAGCCAAAAGGAGTATGACGAGGCTATCTCTTCGTTCAACCACGTATTGGCAGTCGACCCGCATCGGCCTGGGATCCACTACAGGATTGGGCGCATCTATCTGACGCGTTTCACTGAGGCGCAAAAGGCCGAAGACCGTGATGCGGCGCAGCGTGAGTTTACGGCAGAACTCGCCATAGATCCTGGTAATGGAAACTCCAGATATGAGTTGGCGATCATTCAGGCGGATCTTGGAAATTTGGACGAAGCACGCAAACTTTACGAGCAGGTTTTGGAGCTCTATCCCGATTTTGAAGAGGCGCTGGTTGGTCTCGGGGGAGTGTGTCTCGATAGCCAGAAGCCGGATCAGGCCATCCCCGCGCTCGAACACGCCATCAAGTTGAATCCGAAAGACGATGTGGCATGGTATCGGCTTGCGCGTGCGGATCGAGCCACGGGAAACAAGGACGGGCAGCAGAAGGCACTGGCTGAGTTCCAAAAGCTCAGCAAGGCAAAGCCATTGCACAAGCCCGTTGGGGACGAGGTCACGCCCCAGCAGGTTGGGCCGGAGGCTCAGCCGTAGTTAGGGGGAAGGATCACGATTGAGTCGGCGATCCGAATATCATTCGCGGGCAATCACTGTCTTTTCAAAGGGGGAATATTCATGCAGCGCATCGCATTTCTCTTACGTCTAAAGGAAGGCATGGGAGCCGCATATGATCGGGATCACGCGGCGGTTTGGCCGGAGATGCTTGACCTGCTCAAGCGGGTTGGGATTTCGGAATATTCAATCTTTCGACGCGACGAATTGCTCTTCCTTTATATGCACATTGAAGGGGACTTTGATGCGATGTGGGACAAAATCGACGAGGATCCGGTCAATCTGCGTTGGCAGAGAGCGATGGGTGAATACTTTGTCTCAGACCATGGCGCCGGCGAAGGCGAGCGATTCCCGATGATGAGGGAAGTCTTTTATCTGCCGTAGCGCGTCAGCAAACCTGCACGAACGGAATCTCCAGCAGCCGGGCCACCTTGTTCAGTTTCCCAGATTGATGCCCAAGACCGATTGCACAATGGTGGGCAGGTCCCTGGGCGTTCCACGCCTCGACGAAGCCGCGCGCACCGATAGGGAACCGGTAATGACTGTTGGTGTTGCCGATATGCAGCACTTCCCCGGCGACGCTTTCTCCCTCCGCGGCGAGTAGCTTGAATCCCCGCTCGCGATCTTCCACCACTGATAGCAGGGTCACCGGGCCATGCTTGACGCTCATCTCCACGGAAAGCCCACGCCCCACTTTGCCGTGGTAGACCGCAAGCGGCTTCACCTTGGTCTTGCTCTCGGCGATGGCGATGTGCCCAGGACCGTCGTGTCCCATTAATACGTGGTCAACTTTCAGGTCAAGCGCGTAATACTCTGTGAATGACCCGCCGGCGCCCAGGCTATCCATGATCTTCATGGCGAGCACGTTCTTCACTTCGTACTCGCCTGCGACGGGAATGCCGCGCGCCGTGAGCAGAGACGTACCGAGAATGATGGAACTCATGGTGTCTTCGTTTGCAGGCACTCCGCTGCCCATGTAGTAGTAGGCAAGAGATTGCAAATCGTGAGTTGCCGCAAATTGATCGAGGGCAACGGAGGTGCGGGCTGCGCGGGCAAGTTCCGCGTCGGAACAATCAGCCTGCACATCGAAGTGGGAGCGAAACTCCTGTACGCGCGCGGAAATGGCGGTATCAGTCACGAGCTCGCGCAGGCCGCTCAACTCGTCCACCTCAAGGTGCTCGATATGGGTGCCAAAGGTGATGGAAATCTGCGTCACATCCGTCATGATGTCGAGCATCCCGCTGTAATAGTGACCGAGCAGGCCTAGACGATTCTCCGCGAGATCCTTCTTGACGCGAGCTGCAGCGATCCACTCACGTATTTCGGCCCATACCTCATCCTCGTCGAGCACTCCGGTGACCTGGTGGAACGGGAGGCCAGCCCGCACGAAGACATTAGAAAGTTCCGGGACGGGGCAAGCTGAGCAATAGGCAAGCCATTCCCCGGTCATAGCCGTTCTGTCGGGCAACTCATTGAAGGTCTCGTAGTCGATGGCCGCATGCGGCTGCAGGTTGAGCAGCAATACTGGCACCTTGGCGCGTTGAACCATCGGCAGGACCGTGCTTGAAAGCGCGTAAGTGGTTACGTAGATTACCAGTAGATCCACATCGGCGCGACGGCAGGCGTGCCCAGCCTCGCGGCCCCGTTGCGGAGTATCCACCAAGCCCAGATACTCCACAAATGCGCCGCGACCCTCAAGGCGTGCTCCGGCCTCGCGGAGATACCCTTCAAGTCGCGTCTTTAATCCCGCGAACTGGGGCCAATACGCATCAAGCCCGATGCCGCATAATCCCACCCGCAAAGCATTCCCCATGAATCCCTCTCTTGCCTTGTTGGGAAAAATGAACCCGGCTCAATGGGCCGTCAAAACGCATACCGCAAATGGCGCGAGCTTGATCTCCGCTCCGTTCACTTTGCCACTTCGGGGTTCTTCGTCGCCCGTTGCTTCGTCAACGGTCAAGGAAGCGGCGTTCTCAAGTTCCGAACTTACTTTCACTGTCTTTTCACTATTCGCCTTGTTCACCAGCAGGACTTTCTTGCCCTGGGGAGTGACAAAGCCCTGGACCAATACGTCGGAAGAGCCATCTTCCTGCGGGGCATTTTCCACCAGCTTGTCCCCGGGATGGAAGTTGTCCTTGATCAGCTTCAACACCCAGTAGCGGGCATTGGGCTTGCCGTTGTTGTAGTCGATCATCGACACACTAGGAAACTGCGAAGGATAGCCCACCAACTGCGATTCGCCGATCACATCTACGCCCAACTTTGAAAGCTCGACGAAGAGATAGCCATACAAGGATCCAGCTGCATTCCAGTAGCGATGCGGGATATGATCCGGCATCGCTTTGGATGCATTGATTTCAATGCCGTCGGTGGGCAAAATCACGCCCAGCTCATCGGTATCAATCTTCGTCGTGGGTGACAGGCGGTCGCGAATCGCAAGAATGAAGCGCGTTGATGCCAAGAAACCATCAGCCTGGTAGAAAAACGTGTGCTGCCATTGGTCGAGGCTTTCATCCAACGCCGGGGATGCATAAAAGTGGAATGAGATGAAGTCAAGCGGAATTCCCGGCTTGTGATTTTTAGGATTCAGGAAGTACTCGTAGTACTTGGGATTGCCACCCGCGAAGGCAAGCGCGAGTCCTACGAATTTTGTTTCTGGGCTTACCTTGTGAATGCCGCTAACAATTGCGTCATAGCGTTTGGTGTAATCCTCGGGAGTCGTCGTGTGTTCAGCTTCCACCTCATTCAGGATCTCCCAGTAAGGCAAAGCGTAGTGGTATCCAGACTCATGTTTCTTGCCGTTTTCATCTGTGAATCCGCCCTTGGAATACCAACTCACAAGGCGGCCGAAGTAATCGCCCAGCTCTTTGCCAGTTGGATCGCGTAGTTCCGTTCCCTGGGTGTACTTCCAGAACACCTGGTTCGGGTCGTCTGGATATTTCACCGGCTTATCGGTCTTGAACATCCAGGCTGGAATGGTGCTGAAATTTACGATAGTCGAGTGTCCCTGCGTCGAATCCAGAAAGTCCTTTGTGACGGGGTCAATATAGGTGAAGTCCCAGGAGGTTTTGTCCTTGGAAGGCGGCTCGAGCTCCGCCACGGCAATCTTGGGGTAGGGGAGCCACGGCACATAACGCACGTAGTCCGCACCCAGCGCCTTCAACGCAGCGAAGGAACCATCGTGAATGGGCGCGCCCGGATTCAGCATTGGGTTTGTCACCACCTGGAGAGTAGGAGTGGACTTGGAGACGATGATCGTCTTTGTCCAGTCGATTGCAATCTTCTGCTGCATGTCTTGGGCTACGGTCGCGGAGCACGCGGCGCACAAAACCCACGCGGCAAGACTGAAATTCCTTAAGGGTCGGCGAGAAAAACGGATCATGCATCCTCCTGCTATGACTACTGGCGGACACTAGTCTTTGTCCTTGAGGAGTAGCAACACGATTTGTACCCACGATTCAATAAGTTTCTTAAAATGGACCATCCAAGGTGGGAGATATGTCAAAATACAGCGAAATTCGGGAAACTATCTTTAACGGCTCCAACCGGCATTACACTTGCTGTGGCAAAAGTTTCATCATACGGACCATCAAATTATGAAATCTCTCATCCGTGCCTGCGGCATTCTTAAGGCATTCAGCGATCAATCAGAGTGCTTGCGCTTGGCTGACGTTGTCGAGCGGACCGGTCTGCACAAGACCACAGCGCTTCGCATGCTGTCGACTCTCGTCGAATGCGACTTACTCATCCGTGTAGGAGATACCAAGTACAAGCTCGGCATTCGACCGCTGGGCAAAAGGCGTTATCGTTTCGGTTATGGAATGCAGAGCGCTGAGTTCGGCTTCAGCCGTGCGGTCACGGAGAGCCTGCAGCGCAGTGCCTCGGCCGCCGACATCGAGTTGTTGGTTCTCGATAACGAAGATAGCCCCCGCGTAGCCCTGCGCAACGCCAATACGTTTGTGCGCGAGGGAGTCGACCTCGTGATCGAGTCGCAGACGGACGCCCGAATAGCGGGCCAAATCTGCGCGCGCATTCGTGCTGCTTCCATACCCATCATTGCGCTTGAAATCCCTCATCCGGAGACGATCTACTACGGGGCCAACAACAGCCAAGCGGGGTTGATCGCAGGCCGCTATCTCGCGCGTTGGGCCGACTTGCATTGGCAAGGCAAAGTGGACGAGTTGCTGCTGCTTGAGTTGCCGAAGGCCGGACAGGTTCCGAATGCGCGAATTCTTGGCAGCATGCTTGGCGTGATCGAACGTCTCGTCTGGGTGTCAGACCGCCAGATCAAAATCCTGCGCACGAGCGGACACTACGAAAACACCGTTGCGCTGACGCGAAATCATCTTCGCCGAAGCAAATCGGAAAGAATTCTGGTGGCCGCTATCAATGACCCATGTGCACTGGGAGCTCTCGAGGCCTTCCGCAATGCAGGGCGGGAAGATCAGTGCGCAATCGTGGGGCACAACGCTTCGCCTGAGGCTCACGCGGAGCTGGCAAAGAAGGGGTCGCGTCTGGTCGGCTCCGTGGGATATTTTCCCGAGCGCTACGGCGAAGGAGTCATTCCGCTGGCTCTCGATCTGCTTGCGGGGCGGCCTGTGGCTCCGGCTACTTTTGTTCGCCATGAAATGATCACGTCGTCGAATCTACGTTCTTTCTACCCTGCAAATCCGGAGTGAGTGTAGTGCCGGATTGATTCGGACAGTGCCTGCAGGTCACCGCAGTCGGCCGTCATTTACGATTTGTGAAGGCGGGCTTGCTCTGGCGTGCGAGGGCGCCACTTGTACACAGATTGCGAATTCTTCCAGAAGTACTTCTGTTGCGCTGCTGTGCTCCGTGTGGCGATGAAACTCTTTGCGACTTCAAAGGTCTCGTCATAGGTTGCGGTAGAGTCGCTGTTGGGCCAGTCGCTGCCGAAGAAAAGCCGATCTTCTCCGAATAGATCCCACAATTGATCGAGTGAGGCTTTGTAGTACCCAACATCAAACTTGATTTGGCCATCGACGCGGCGCACGATTTCAGTCCCTTTGACAAACACGTTTGGCCGGTGGGACAGCTCCCGCAGATTTGCTTCGTAGTCGGATCGCGCAGATGCCTCAGCGGGAATCTTTGCGTTGGGCAGGTGGTCGATAACAATGCGCAGGTCCGGAACGCGATCGGCGACGCTAAGAACTGCGGCTATCAGCGCCGCGTCAGGGTTGGCAGTCTCAAGAACCAGGTCCTCTTGAGCGAGCAGCTTCAGCCCGGCGAGGAACTCCGCGTTTTGAACAGCGGCCCCCAGGTCGCGATTCCACAGGTTACCGTACCGAATTCCAAGGAAGAGAGGACTGCGATGTAAATGGTCAACAGTCGCGGCAAAATCCGGTGCACTGGGTTGCAGGTCTCCGATGAAGCCGAGCATGATCGGATTGCGTTCGGCGATACCCAACAGCCAGAAGTTATCGACCATCCAAGAGCTGCATTCAATGGCGATTGCACCGACCACGTTGTGCGGCTGAGCCAGTGCCAAGTAACGTGGCGGAAGAGCAGGCTTATAGAGTTTCGCATCGGCTTTCTCCGGCCACGGCACGCCGCCTGGTCGAGTCGGATCGAAAAGATGAATATGCGCGTCAATCACAGGGATGGAAGCGTCGATGGCACGTGCCAATTGCGCGGTGGTGGAACTGATTGCGAGCGTGGCAGCAGCTTTCAATAGATCTCTTCTTTTCACTTCGACTCCCGAACATGATGATATGGCCTGTGAAGCTTGCACTCCGGATTCAAACGTACTCCGAACCCTGGAGCATCAGGAACTATAAGCCGCCCATTTACCGGGATGGGCTCATCGAGCAACAGCGGAGCAAACATGGGAATCACTTTGTCGGCCGCAGGAGCCATCATAAGGAACTCCGAGAAGGGGCTGTTATGCCGGTTAACAACAAAGTGGTAGCTGTATACACTCGATCCATGCGGTACAACGAGAACTCCATGGGAATCGGCGAGGTCTGAGATCTTCTTGAGCTCAGAGATTCCGCCGCACCAACCAACGTCCGGCTGAAGAATATCGGCACAGTTGTTTTCCAGGAGCAACCGAAATCCCCAGCGCGTGGCTTCATGTTCTCCGGTTGTCACTAGCATGCCTGAGGGGACCCTGCGTTTCAACTCCGCGTAACCCCAGTAGTCATCAGGGGGTAATGCTTCCTCAATCCACTTTAGTGAATAGTCCGATGCTGACTTCGCAAGCCTGACCGCGTACTCGAGGTCGAGACTCATCCAGCAGTCATACATCAGCCAGAAATCATTCTTGGTGCGCGATCGCATGTCCGCCAGCAGCGCAAGATTGCTCCCCATTCCCTCGTCGCCTTCCGCGGGCCCATGATGCAACGGAAGCTTTCCACCGATGAAACCCATCTCCTGCGCAAGATCCGGCCTAGATCCCGTTGCATAAAACACCAGTTCGTCGCGAACGGCTCCACCCAACAGATGAAATACTGGCTCCTCCCTAAGCTTGCCGAGCAAATCCCACAAGGCGAGGTCGACGCAACTGATCGCATTCAACACGATTCCTTTGCGGCCATAAAACAACGTCGAGAGATACATCTGATCCCAGATCTTCTCGATGTCCTCGGCCTCTGCGCGTTCGACGAATCGCGCCAAATGTTTTTCCACGATCCATGCCGCCGGCTCGCCGCCGGTTGTGACGGCGAAGCCGATCACTCCATTGTCTGCCTCTACTTCGACAACCAACGTTCCCAGCACGTTCAAGCCGAACGACTGCCGGCTCTTCCGGTACTCGGGGTATTTCGCCATCGGTGTCGCGATATGGTCGTCGATCCAATGTCCCGCGCCCTGGTCGTGATAGTCCCCGCCACCGCCGCGAAAGACATAGGCGCGCACTTCGCGGATTGTGTGTTTGGTCATCCGCGGGTCCTTCCTACACGATCAGATTGGTTGGTGAGTCCTGGGCGATTCGGGTTGGATTATTTCGGAGAAGTGTAATCAGGCAAGCCGTAAGTAGGGAGAATCCGGCAAGAACATAGAGTCCGGCAGAGGGGCGGCCGAAATGCTGGTCTGCCCAGACCTTAATGTTTGGAGCGACAAAACCGCCGAGAGCGCCGATTGCATTGATGACGGCGATGCCCCCAGCGGCCGCTCTTCCGGACAAGTAGCCCGTTGGGAAGGTCCAGAAGATCGGTTGAACGGCGATGAATCCGGAAGCGGCAACGCAGATTGAAACGATAGCGACTCCCTTGTTCGACGAAAGGAGCAGCGCGCTTGCGATGCCGGAAATGATGAGGGCAAATGCGGCAAATGCGACGTGCTGCCGCCTTCGGCTGGCCCACCATGGAATCCAGTAGGCTGCGACAAGCGCAAACGTCCACGGGATCGCGGAAACGAGTCCCACTTCGATCCCCATTGATTTCCCAACGACTTTCTCTACCTCAGTTGGAAGGTAAAACACCACGCCGTACACACTCATCTGAATGAGGAAATAGATTGCCGCGAAGTGCAGCAGTCGACGATCACGAAGCGCGGCAAGAAATGCGGCAGGTGCATGAAAACGCAGCACGACCGCTTCGTTTTCCAGCGCCGCTTCCAAAACTGTCCTCTCATCGTGCGAAAGGAATTGCGCGCTCTTCGGGCGGTCAGCAAGGTACCAGAATGCCCACGCCCCTACGATAATCGCGAGTAGGCCTTCCACAAGGAACATCCATTGGTAGCCATGAAGACCAGAAGCTCCTTCCATGCTGAGAAGCAGTCCTGACAGAGGTGCGCCAACGATAAAAGCCAGAGGCGCGCCGAAATAGAACTGTCCCAGTATTTCGCCACGTGCCTTTTCTGGAAACCAGTACGTCAGATACAGAAGGACCCCCGGAAAAAATCCTGCCTCCGCAAATCCCAATAACAGTCTCAGGACATAGAACGAAAGCGGACCGCGCACAAACATGGTGGCGACGGAGATGATACCCCAACTCACCATGATCCGGCACATCCAAATCCTTGCGCCAACTCGGTGGAGAATCAGGTTGCTGGGGACCTCAAACAAGGCATAGCTGATGAAGAAGAGTCCGGCTCCCCAGGCATAAACCGATTCAGAGATTCCGGTTCTGGCCTCAAACGCCTGTTTCGCAAACCCGATGTTGGCCCGGTCAAGAAATGCGACAACATACATCAGCAGCAGGAATGGAACCAGTCTCGTTCGTGCGTGAGAGATCGCCTCATCCAATACGGTGTTCGTCATCGGCAGTTTATCGCTCACTTGGTGGCACAAAGAAAACGGGCCGAAGAAGTTCGTTTGTGAAGAGGCGAACTTGCTCCGGCCCTACGAAAGCGACTGACAGGCGCACTCCCGTTCGCCCTCCGGTCGCAACGACTCTATTCCGATTGCGCTTTCACCACGGTTACGGGTCCCAAAAGCCCTGAAGAAAGCAACGGTGAATTTGCCTTGTAGGGCTTCACATCGGCGTATGTGTACTTGGTTGCTCCTGGCTGTAGATCGCCAATCAGGCGATTCACCCAGGCATTGGTGACCTTTACTACGATCTCGTTGGCACCTGTTTTGAGTGCCGAGGTTGCATCCACGCGATAGGGCGTATGCCAGACTTGGCCCAACGATTTTCCATTTACTGTGACTTCCGCCAGGTTCTTGACGTCGCCCAAGTCGATCCACACATGCGCGCCTGGTTTAAGCCAGTCCGCAGAAGCCTGTATGGTCTTGGTGTAGGTTCCAGTGCCGGAGTAATACTTAACGCCTGCGTCGGAGTTATCGCTCCAAGAGCCCAGTGAATCGAGGGAGATAGAAGCGGGCGCTCCCATATCTGCCTGAAAGCTCACTTTCCATGGCCCTTCTACGGTGGCAAGATTGGTCTCGGTTACAGTTGGCAACTTATGCGCGGTCTCGGTAGTCGCCTTCCGGAAAACGACGAAGACCGTGCCCCATGGATCCAGATGGAGAGGAACTGTGGTTTTTCCGTCGGCAATCTGATAAGAAACCGGCTCTGTTGTTCCCGAGTCGGCGTGCCATAATTCTGGGGCCTTGCCGGTAACTCGGAACGTTGCATCTACTGATTCGGCCCGGTCGTTTCTGTTGTCGACAAAGTAAATGTCTCCAGTCGCCAGTTTGCGATGAACGAAGAGAATCCGTGTGTCGCTCTCCGGCTTGGTGTAGTCAAAGTCCGGCGCCACATGCAGGGCGGAGAACACGTCTGCGAGGTTCTGTCCCGCGTAGACCGAGCCTTTTCCCACCTTGTGCACGCCGGACCCATCGCCAAAGAGTTCGTCGTTCAGCTTTTTGAACTCCGCCTGGTCGTCTGCCTGGCTAGCGTCATCGGTCGGCTTCTGTCCGGCAACCTGTGCTCCGTCTTCCACCAACTTGTGAATGGCGCGAAGCACCGGGAGGGACATGTGCTTGCTGTAGGCATCGAGTCCAAGCAACCGGTAGTTCATGCCGCTCTTCGTTGTGATGCGTCCATTCACGACAGTGAATTCGTGAATCAAGGCGTCGGCATTCACGTAGTCGAAACCGAATCCTGCAGGCACGTCCGGCGCTTTCTTGTCGAAGATAGCGGTCAGGTTCGAGTCTTCTCCGTAGAAGTAAATCAAGTCTGCGCCAAAGTGCCCCTGCTGCAGTAGAAAGCTGGTGCGCGCCAGGTACTTGATCCAGGGACCGGCTTGCTCAGCCCATGTTTCGTTGCGGTTGAACCATTGACCGAATGGCCCAAGCGTCAGGCCCGGCGCATTGCCTTTGCCCACCATAGGCTGGTGTGCCGACTCGTGAATTACGAAGCGATTGATGCCGTTCAGAAACTCCTGGTCGGCAGTCGGTTTCAGGGTTAACGGCGACCAAGCCCACGGCGCAGCGGCCGCGGTCATGGACTCGGCGGCAGCCACGTTCTGCCCGTAAATATGCGCCACCGAAGCCGATTCTCGGTCGTCCGCGTTGTAGCCAAATTGCTCCTTGTTGAGGCCCGGCACCTGGGTCCACATGGCGCTCATGGGGATCTCGTTGAATTTCTTCACTTCCATTCCGTCGGCCACAAATGCGCGCCCGCCTTCATGCGATTCGCCGTAATGGGCCATACCGCGCTCATGAAGCGTCGCTTCGAGTTGCCCGTAGTGCTCGTTGGCAATCAGATCGCCGATAGTCTTGCGGAAATCCCAGAGAAAACGATCGCTGGCCTCGGCACTTTCCACCACCTGCCCGGTCAGAACTGGCATCCACGGCAGAGGATCGTAGCCACGCAATTTCTTGAACTGATCGATCATATGATCGGTCCAGTTCTGCGATCCGGCCTCCCAGCTATCGTTGATCACGTAGCGGATGCCCTTCTTGCCAATCAGGTCGGGACCCACCGTTTCCTTGTAACTGTCCAGATACTTGTCGAAGTAGTCCTTCACAAAACGGCGATCGAGCTTGTCCACCTCGAGCCCGGTGGCTTCGGCGGTCGCGGGATGATTGGTGATTCCGAGCAGCGAATAGCCAAATCGAACGATTACCCAGTCGCCGGCGGGAGGCGTCCAATCCAATGTGCCATCAGCACTCATCTTGGCGGTCAGGTCGATGACGTCGGACTTGCGAACGGCATCTGCCGCGTCCACAGGCGGAGTGGCAAATCCGTAAAGATCTGCTTCCGGAACGAACGCCGCCTTCTCTTCAAATCGATTGACGCGAGCTCCGGGATGGAGGACCAACTCGGCCACTTCGTAGTCGGTGGGCTTCGGCGGTAGTTTGATACCAAACGACTCTGGATCAAGCCCCGATGCCCATTCAGGAATGGGGGGAGGTGGCGTGCGCTTGAACGTCACACGAAAATATTTGGCTGTTACCGCCGGGAACGAAACGGTGTGCTCAGGCGCGTC
>JANXQR010000230.1 GCA_025353435.1 Acidobacteriota bacterium
CCGTCGACCGTGATTTTCGCAGACCCGTCCGCCACAAACGCCGAGGTGTCCCAGGTCTCGCTTTTGAGACCTGGGATACTGCGAATCCATCCCCGCCTACTATCGGAATGTCGACTCACCAAAAAACTGGGTGGGAGACCACAAACCTCCATCCGTCACGGCTCGGAATCGCAGACCGGCGCTACAATGCTTCCGAGCCTCCACAGTGATTTTTGCCGTCCGCAGACCGCGCTTCTCCGTCTTCTCAGTGTTAGTCCTCGCACTGGCGGTCGCGTCGCTAGCCTCCGCGCAGGACGCAAGCTCCCTAATCACCGCGGGCCAGGTTAATCAGGACGGCCGCACCGTGGCCTACGAAGTCCGCCACCTTCCGGTCAGCTCCTACCCCAACCTGCCTCTCGACTTAGCCGGCCAATTGACCGACCGCGGCTGCCTGATCCCTCAAACCTACGCGGCCCGACGGCCGGAAAATGTGGTCCACGCCAGCTTTCAGAATCCCGGCTCTTCTGACTGGGCAGTCCTCTGCTCTACGCAAGGAACGGTCAGGCTAATGGTCTTCTTCGGCACCGCCCCTGGCCAGCCCCACACCCTCGTTTCCGCTCCCGAAACGCAACGCCTTCAAACCCGCTTCGGCACCGGCGTTCTCGGCTTCAACTGGGGCATCGACCCCGCTACCCCCGAGGCCATCCGCCAGGCCCAGATCGGCCTCATCC
This sequence comes from Acidobacteriota bacterium, assembly GCA_025353435.1. Taxonomy (GTDB): domain Bacteria; phylum Acidobacteriota; class Terriglobia; order Terriglobales; family Acidobacteriaceae; genus Telmatobacter. Next base: position 711 of record JANXQR010000230.1, read on the forward strand.
CCCGACCTGCCCGCCTCGACCACGACGCCCTCTCCGACTCCGCCGTCGACCACAAGACCATCTACCGCTTCTACGCCAAAGGCGCCTGGTCCGTCCTCGAAATGCCAGACTAGCGATACCCGTCCACGGACTCTCAGGTTGACGGCCTCAACCTCGTGCATCTAACAATGAGCCAGCAGCGACCAGGGCGGGGTTTCTAGTCCCTAAGTCCCTCATTCCCTGCTTTTAGGAGCACCCATGCCCGAAGCCGTTCTCGTCAGCTCCGTTCGCACCGCCGTTGGCCGCGCCCCCAGGGGCACCCTCGCCACCACCCGCCCCGACGACCTGGCAGCCATCGCCATCAACGGCGCTTTGGAGCGTATTCCTTCGCTCGACAGGTCTGAGATTGAGGACGTGATCCTGGGCTGCGCGCAACCTGAAGGGGAGGCCGGCTTCAACATGGCCCGCTTCGCCGCGTTGCGAGCCGGTCTGCCCGTGGAGGTGCCGGGGCTGACAGTAAACCGCCTCTGCTCCTCGGGCCTTGAAGCCATCGCCCAGGCCGACATGCGCATCCGCTCCGGCAGCAATACAGTCGTGATTGCGGGCGGCGCCGAGTCGATGAGCATGATTCCGATGGGCGGGAACAAGCCCAGCCCCAACCCCTGGCTGGCGGAGAACTACCCAGCCTCGCTTCTCACTATGGGCCTGACTGCCGAGCGCGTCGCCAGGCACTACGGCATCAGCCGCGAGGACCAGGACGCGTTCGCCCTCGCCAGCCACCGCAAAGCCATTGCCGCCCAAGCCGCCGGTCGCTTCTCGGAGGAGATCGTTTCGGTTCCCGTCAGCACCTCGACTCCGACCGCCAAGGCCGGCAAGCCCACCGTGACTGAGTCCATCTTTGACACCGACGAGGGCCCCCGCGCCGACACGTCTGCGGAAGCACTAGGCAAGCTCAAGCCGGTATTCCACGCGCAGGGTAGCGTTACGGCCGGCAACTCGTCGCAAACCTCCGACGGCGCCGCCGCCACCGTGCTGATGGACGCTCGCCGCGCCGAACAGCTTGGCATCCAGCCGCTGGCCCGCCTGGTGGCCTACGTGGCCACCGGTTGCCTGCCGGAGGAAATGGGCATCGGTCCGATCCACGCCATCCCCAAGGTGCTGAAGAAGGCCGGCCTGAGCCTCGCTGACATTGATCTGATTGAGCTTAACGAGGCGTTCGCGGCCCAGGCGCTGGCGATTCTGCGGACCCTCGGAATTGATCCGGCCAGGGTGAATGTCAACGGCGGGGCGATTGCTTTGGGGCATCCGCTGGGATGTACGGGAGCCAAACTTACCGCCACGCTGCTGAGCGAGATGCACCGGCGCCAGGTGCGCTACGGCATGGTGACGATGTGCGTCGGCGGGGGCATGGGAGCGGCTGGAATCTTTGAAAGATTGCACTGAAACTGGTGAAAAAGACACTCCCGAGCGCAAATAAAAAAACGGTGATGTTGATTCGATTGATGGGGTTACACACCGAAATGGGGGGGATTTCGCGCCAATGTGATTTAAATCACGAAAGGCAGTGAACAGTGCACAGTGAACAGTGGACAGCCGCGAGTGAAGAAGCGAAGGAGTGAATGAGTGAACAAAGACAAGCGGATTGGAACTCGATGATCGACTGGCGGGCGGGTTGTTCATGGATGGCTCCTGAAAATGCGAAAGGCCCGCGGAAATCGCGGACCTTTTTTGCTTCTATTTCAATGATAGCGGGTTCGCTGAATTAATAATGGATTTTTGAATATATATTTTCGCTTTGTTTTGTGCTAGTTGCAACGTTTTCCACAGGTTTGGCACTTGACAAGATTTTGGGAGCCTTGGTTGGTGGCCAAGTTCTCCCGCCCTAGCGAGCTAGGACGGCGCACCCCTGAGTGACGGTTAACTCCCGGATTTGGTTACGAAGTAGTAGTAGTTATTGCCTTCGTCGGTGACGCCGTGGGAGACGTCCATGCCCGCTTTGTACAATGCCTGTTTATAGGCTGCGGCGCCGAGGGAGCGCGATGGCTTCTGAGTGAGTATGTCAATCCAATCGCACTCCTGGTGCGGAGCGGTGAACAGGAATCGGCCGCCGGGGCGGAGCGCGTTGCCGACTTTGCGCAGAATGGTTCGCTGCGCTGGTTCTTCAAGCAGGAAGAGGAGGCCCCAGGCGACGACGCCGTCAAAGGTGCGCCCGAAGAAGGTGAAGTCCTCGGCCGGGGCACACTCGGTAGGGATGGCGGGAAAGCGCTGGCTGAAAGCGCGGAGCAGGGTAGGCGAGGCGTCGACGGCGCTGACGGTCAGGCCAGATTCCACCAGGAGCTGGGTAACGACACCGTGGCCGCACGCGAGCTCCAGGATTTCGGCTCCGGGCGGGAAGGAGGCGGCCCAGCCACGCACAATGTTGGGGCCTATGACGGCGTTGCGGCGGCGCATGAATTCTACGGCGTATTCCTCATAGCCGTTTGATTTGTCGGGCATCGGGACTCGGAACCTCCCTCGATCGGGCAAAACGGGGGCGGGCAGAAACAGTAACAGCCGGGCTGCGGCCCGGCTGTTGCTTGAAGTCATGAGATCGCCCGGAGAGAACTACGCCTTGGCGGGGGCCAGTGCCTTGAGGCGGGCGTTGAGGCGGCTCTTGTAGCGGGAGACGGTGTTCTTATGAAAGACACCTTTCTGCACGCTCTTGTCGAGAGTGGAGACGGTGGTCTTGTATTGCTCGGCAGCGGCCTTGAAGTCGCCCTTGACCAGCGCCTCGCGGAGGGCGCGCAGGCTGGAGCGCACGCGGCTGCGGTTGGCGCGGTTAACGGCGGTGCGGGTAACGGTCTGACGGGCGCGCTTGAGCGATGAAACGTGATTTGCCATTCAAAATTCCTTGATTCCGGAGAGTTTACACGGAAGAGATGTTGCGGTTGGAGAATGCAGGTGGAAGCGCATCCCTCGCAATTACTTAGTCTACGGGAAAGTGGGGTAAGAGGCAAGGGAACAGGGAAGAGGGACTGAGGGACTAAGGGACTGAGGGACTAAGGGACT
>JANXQR010000773.1 GCA_025353435.1 Acidobacteriota bacterium
CACAGCCGCGACTGCTACTAGCAATGTGATTGGTGTTGCGTCGTAAATGGTCGTTTCCGACGAGTCTGAGCAACAGGATCAAAAGTGCCTCCGTGTCTGATAACAGGTATTCTGTATAGTCAATGACGAGGTCGTCCGAGAGGGTCGAATCGCCCAGGCCCACCCTGATCAGATTGAGGCAGAACAACTTCCCTGCCATAACTTCAACCAATCTTTCAGGGTTTCAGGTCTGGTGAACCCTGGGTCCAATGTGGAAGAATTCGAGGATGCAAGCCCTTGTCCTGACCGAGTACGGGCACCTCGAAATGAAAGACCGTCCCGCCCCGGTTCCTGGAGACGGCGAGATTCTCATCCGGGTTGCCGCTTGCGGCATCTGCGGCAGCGATGTGCACGGGTACGACGGCTCCTCCGGCCGGCGCATTCCGCCCTTGATCATGGGTCATGAGGCTGCCGGAACGGTGGTGTCGGCAGGATCCGGCGCTCCCCGATTCAAGCCCGGAGATCGCGTCACCTTTGACTCGACAATCTGCTGCGGTGAGTGCCCTTACTGCGCTCGCGGTGAGATTAACCTCTGCGATCGCCGCCAGGTTGTGGGCGTGTCGTGTGGCGAGTATCGGCGCGATGGAGCGTTTGCCGAATTCATCGTAGTTCCGGAACGAATTGTTTATCCGATCCCGGACGCACTCTCTTTCGCTGAAGCAGCCATGCTCGAACCGGTCGCCGTGGCGCTCCACGCCGTGGCCGTGAGCAAGTTGCGCGGCGGCGAAACGGCGCTCGTTCTGGGTGCTGGCATGATCGGGCTGCTTACTATGCAGGCGGCACGGGCCGCGGGATGCAGCCGAGTTTTCATCGCGGATATCGACCCGACCCGGCTGGAACTTGCGAAGTCGTTGGGCGCCACCGAAGTTATTCCTCACACCGGCGCTACCCTGCTGAGCGAATGCATGCGGCTGACTGGCGGCGTGGGTGTCGACATTGCATTTGAAGCTGTGGGACGAGACGAGACGGTGAATGCGGCGATCGACGTGACGCGCAAGGGCGGGACGGTCACGCTCATCGGCAACGTAACGCCCGAAGTGAAGCTCCCTCTCCAGAAGGTCGTTAGCCGCGAATTGAGGCTGCAAGGGACGGCGGCCTCGGCTGGCGAGTATCCGGTGGCAATCGAGTACCTTTCCAAGGGCCGAATCCATGTCAATCCGCTGATAACCGCCGTGGCCAGTCTGGAAGAGGGGCCCCGGTGGTTCGAGCGCCTTCATGCCCGCGAGCCGAACCTGATGAAAATTGTTTTGGCTCCGACCGCGGAGACCGCGCAATGACCAGTTCCCTCTTTGACCTCTCCGGCCAGGTCGCCCTGATAACGGGAACCAGCCGCGGACTCGGACAGTACTTTGCACGCGCGCTTGCTAACGCGGGTGCCGACCTTATTCTCACCAGCCGCAAGCGAGAAGCTTTGGCCGACTTCGAAGCGGAGATACACTCGATGGGCCGCCGCGTCGTCAGTCTGGAACTCGACGTTCGCGATGAGGCGAGCATTCGGCGCATGGCGATCGAAGCTGAGGCCGCATTCGGGCAGGTTCACATCCTTGTGAACAACGCCGGATGCAACGTGCGCAAGCCCGCGCTCGAAGTGACCTGGGACGATTGGAACCTGATCCTCGATACGAATTTGCGCGGCAGCTTTTTTGTTGCGCAGGCAATCGCCCGCGGAATGATTGCGCACGGATATGGTCGGATTATCAATATCGGATCGGTAACCAGCGTATTTGGTTACGCTGGCTTGGGTCCGTATGGAGCGAGTCGAGGCGGCATTCGCCAACTCACCATGAGTCTTGCCGCCGATTGGGGCGCGCAAGGAGTAACCGTAAATTGTCTGGCTCCGGGATGGTTCAAGACCAAACAGAACCAGGTGCTTTATGAAGATCAAAACTGGGTCGACTATCTCGTCGAGCGCATTCCAGTCAATCGTCCTGGTCTGCCCAACGACATGGATGGCGCCGTTGTCTTTCTCGCCTCGGAAGCGAGCCGCTACATTACCGGCCAGACCTTGTTGGTCGACGGCGGCATCTCGGTTGGACCTACGCGCGCGATGGTCTCAAAGAAATCAGATGACTAAGTGCTGATAGTCTCGATAACCATGGGGCGAATGTCGCGAAGCATGAAAAGATATGCACAGATGCCGATACTTAGGTATGCACCAGCCACCACGAACGCGGCCGTATAGGAATGGAGCTTGTAGATCAGAAATCCGGTTAGGGCGGGCGCGGCAATGCCGTTAAGCTGATTCGAGAAGTTCAGAATCCCCCCAACCCGGCCGACACTTTCCCGTGGCGCAATCAGCGATGGAATAGACCATCCTACAGCGGACGCAGCTGAGAGGCCGGCGATGGACAAAGTAATCCATGAGAGCGCGCCAAGTGGCGAGTGCGACCATCCGGCTCCCACGATTCCCAGGCCGCACGTCGTCCCCACAACCAGGACCGTCATTCGCACGCCACTTGAGTTCCATCCTCTTCGCACCAGTGAGTCAACCAGAAAGCCCCCGATGAGCAGATCGGTCATCGTCGCGATAAGCCACGGAACGCCGGTGTACAGAAACGAATGCATCAGGTCCACGTGCAGCGCCTGAGACAAATAGGTTGGCAGCCAGGCTACCAGTAGATAGAAGACATAGTTATACGATCCAAAGCCAATGGCGAATCCCAGCATCTTGCGTTGTGAAAACAGTTGCATGAGCGTAAACGGTGGTGTAGCGTCACTCCCCGGGCTCAAACCCTTGCTCGAAATCAATGCCATTTCCGCTTTGCTCACTCTTGGGTCCTGGTGCGGCTCACGATAGACAAAGTAGAACAATGCGAAGTAGAGAAGGCTGAGCACACCTGTGGCGGCGAAACTCATACGCCAGCCAACTTGTAGTAACAGGAGGCCGATAACAGGCACTCCGATGGCCGATCCAAATTTCGCCGCCGAATCAAAAAGGCTTGTTGCAAAACTTCGTTCGTGTTCAGGGAACCACATTCCGATTGCCTTCGCATTCGCCGGAAAGGTTGGCGCCTCCCCCACGCCCAGCACAAACCGTGCTGCGAATAGACCACTGAGCGTCGTACTGATTGCTGCTCCAAAAGAGGCCGCACTCCAGATGAGCGTGCTGATGCGCCCGACCAGTCGAACCCCAACGCGATCGAGCACCACGCCAATGGGAAGCTGGCAGGCCGCGTATGTCCAGTTGTATGCGCCCAGCAACAAGCCGAACGTGAACTCGGAAATGCCGAACTCGTGCGTGAGATCGCGGTGAGAAACGGTAAGGTTAACCCGGTCAAAGTAGTTCACCAGAACACCGACGCCAAGCAACCAGGCGATCCGCCAGCGGCGGTTCGACGTCTTTATTTGCAGGGATTCTGATTGTGGACCTGCC
>JANXQR010000836.1 GCA_025353435.1 Acidobacteriota bacterium
CACAGCCCCATCGGCCTCGAAGGCTTCGACCATCTGCTCGTCCAATACATGCGCCGCAAAGGCCTTGCCCTGTCCGAGCTCGACAAGCTCCCACCCGGCGTCGGCTATCTTCTCGTCGAGTCAGGCGCATGGAGCGCAGAAGAAGCCCAGGCCAAAGCCGAAGCAGTCGCCCGCGCATCGCAATCCTGGCCCGTCCCGCCTGCCGCGCACGTCTGCACGCCAGAAGAAGCCACCAGCGTTTGGTACGTTCGCGAGTCGGCTCTCGGCGCGGTGGTGTTCGTTCCCGGCGAACCCGACTCGTGGGAAGGCTGGGAGGACGCCGCCGTTCCTCCCACGGAGCTTGGAAAATATCTGCGCGCCATCACCGTGCTCATGGGCGAGTTCAATTACCGCAGCCCGTTTTACGGCCACTACGGCGAGGGCTGTGTCCATTCACGCATCAACTTTGATTTCCGCAGCCACGAAGGCGTCCGCAAATTCCGCGACTTCCTCGACCGCGCCGCAGATATCGTGATGAGCTTCGGCGGCTCGTTCAGCGGCGAACACGGCGACGGCCAGGCGCGCGCCGCCCTGCTGCCTAAAATGTTCGGGCCGGAGTTGATGCGGGCCTTCCGCGAGTTCAAGGCCCTCTGGGACCCCGACAACCGCATGAATCCCGGCAAACTCATCGATGCGGTTCGCGTCTACGACCCCATCGAGAACCTCCGCATGAATCCGGAGGTGGCGTCAGCCTCAGCGGCACGGACCGCCCTTGAAACACACTTCGCCTTCGCACATGACGAGGGCTCCCTCGAACACGCCACCGAGCGCTGCGTCGGCGTCGGCGCGTGCCGCAAACAGTCGCCCGGCGTTATGTGCCCCAGCTACCGCGCCACCGGCGAGGAGATGCACTCCACCCGCGGTCGCGCCCACCTGCTATGGGAGATGCTGGCCGGCGACTTGCGCCACGAAGGCTTCCAAAGCGACTCAGTCAATGAAGCACTCTCGCTTTGCCTCAGCTGCAAGGCCTGCAAAACCGAGTGCCCGGTCCAGGTCGACATGGCGCAATACAAATCGGAGTTCCTCTTCCAGCGCTACAAGGGCCGCCTCCACCCGCTCCACCACTACATCTTCGGATTCGCCGACAAGCTGGCGCGCTACGGCTCCATCGCGCCATGGCTCGCTAATGCAATCCTTACCGGCCCGCTCACCAGCCCGTTAATCAAGCGAATCGCCGGCGTCGCTCAACAACGCGACCTTCCCAAACTAGCGTCACAATCATTCCAGCGTTCGCGCGCATCGCAGCCACAACTGTCCCGTGCCCCATCTTTTCCGCTTCCTTCTGCGGAAAGGGTGGGACAGCACGAAACTCAATCCGCCTCAGTCTCCGTGACGGTTGTTTTATGGCCCGATACCTGGAACAACTACTACCATCCGCAGTCGCTCGTCGCCGCAGAATCGTTGCTAACGCAAGCCGGCTATCGTGTGCAGGTCGCAAAAGGCCACATCTGCTGCGGCCGCCCGCTCTACGACTTCGGCCTGCTCGACGCCGCCCGCTCTTACCTCGCCAGCGTCCTCGACTCCATGGCCCGGCAGATCGATGCTGGCCTCCCCTTCATCTTCCTGGAGCCAAGCTGCGCAAGCGTCTTCCGCGACGAGCTCCCCGAGCTATTCCCCAATGACCCACGCGCGCAAAAACTGCGCGACTCCGTCTGGCTCCTTGCCGACTGGCTCGCCGCCAAGGCACCCGACTTCGCCACCGACCGCCTCAAAGGCGCCAAGATACTCGTCCACGGCCACTGTCATCACAAGGCAGACTTTGGCGGCCCAAAGAGCGAAGTGGCGATTCTCCGCCAGGCCGGCGCCACTGTCGAACAAATCCAGGCCGGTTGTTGCGGCATGGCCGGTCCCTTCGGATTTGAAGCCGACAAATTTCAAGTTTCGAAGGCTATCGCCAACCAGGACTTTCTTCCCGCCGTTCGCGCCGCTTCACACGACACCATCATCGTCGCCGACGGCTTCAGTTGCCGCGAGCAGATCGAACAATTGAGCGACAGGCACGCAGTCCACTTCGCCGAAGCCCTCGCCGGCGTAGCTTCCAATTCCGCGGATCAGGTAAATGGGTGGTCGCAGTTGACCAACGAAAGAAGGACAAGATAGCCTTGCCCGAACCATGGCGCCTGCTACCAACAGAAGACAGTTCTTGCAGAAGACAGCAATGGCAGCGGCCGCGCTTTATAGCAGCCGCTTCGCCGGCCCACAAGGCACCTCTATTCCTGATGTCGATCCGGGGCCGCTGGATAAAGCAGAATTACGCAACCTCACTTCCCAAATTGCCGGACGCGTAATCACCGCAGATGGGCCTGAATATGAAGCTGCACGCCTTGTATTCAACCGAGCCTTCAATCAGCGTCCGGCGCTTATTGTCCGCTGCGCCGGCCCACAGGACGTGGCCCGGGCACTCGAATTCGCGCAACGCCGGAGCCTCCCGGTAGCCGTCCGCGGCGGTGGTCACAGCCGCGCCGGATTCAGCATGTGCAACGGCGGAATGGTGATCGACCTCTCCAACATGAAGCGGGTGGAAGTCGACTCCCGGATGCATATCGCTCGGGCCGAAGCAGGCGCCCTGGTGAGACACCTGGATCAGGCAACGCAACTCGCCGGTCTGGCTACAACTGCCGGAGGCTGTCCCAATGTCGGAATCGCCGGCTTTACTTTAGGGGGAGGTGAAGGGACCTTGATGTCAAAATTTGGCGCCGCTTGCGATAATCTGCTGTCTGCGCATGTCGTCACGGTAGACGGTAGGCAAGTCGACGCCAGCCCCTCATCCAATGCGGATCTCTTCTGGGCACTTCGTGGCGGAGGTGGAAACTTCGGTGTGGTCACCTCCTTCGAATATCGCCTTTATCCGGTAAATGAGATCCTCTCCGGGACCATCACCTACCCTGCCCACCGGGAACACCTCCATGCCTTTGCGAAGTTCGTTGCTGAAGCACCCGATGAACTGAATGTATTCGCCGAACTGTTGCCGTCGGCAAATGGTCTGCGATTCCTGATCCACCTGCGCTACATCGGTTCCCCGCAGCCCGGGAACGATCTGATTCGACCCTTGCGCGGCCCTCTGCAACCGCTTGATGATAACGTCCGAAAAATGACTTACCTTGAGTCGCAATCGGCCGGATTTATCCCAGCGCCCTTTGCCCACTTTCAAACAAATCTGTTGCTTCCCTTACTCACTGAACCGGCGGTCGAGGCCCTCATGGTCGCCATCAACGATGCGCCCGCGCAGTTCAGAGTGCTCATCGTCCCCTTGTACGGAGCCATCTCCCGGGTCAACATCAATGACACGGCATTTGCTCTGCGACAGCCCGGCTTCGAGGTGGACATGCTCGGCGCCTGGAACACGCCTGCAGAGAGGGACGGCGCCGTGCGCTGGATAGCCAATCTGCGCGACAAATTGCGGCCCATGGCGCGCGGAACTTATGTCAACCAGCTCGGGGAAACAAGTGCGCAGCTCGTCAGGGACGCCTACGGACCCAATTATCCCCGCCTGGCAGAGATCAAGCGGAAGTACGACCCTGCTAACGTTCTGCGATTGAATCAGAACATTACCCCCGCCTGAACGATCCCAAATTTCGGTACATGACCACGCCAGTGAATCCATGGCTGCTGTTTCAATGGCCGAATCGGCCGCATCCGTTGCGCTAGGATGAAGTGGGGAGCCGAGGGCGCATGTTCATCGTGGTCTGGCAGTTCGAAATTGCCGAGGAAAACGTCGCTGCATTTGAAGCTGCCTACGGCCCCAACGGCTCATGGGCGCAGCTCTTTCGCTCCTCGTCCGAGTATCAGGGCACGGAACTGCTGCGCGACGCCTACGTCCCCGGCGCCTACCTCACTATCGATCGCTGGGCCAGCGAGACCGCCTTCCGCGCCTTCCGCAAGGAGCACGACGCGGACTACGAATCGCTCGACCGTTCCTGCGACGCGCTCACCCGCAGCGAAACCCGCATCGGCGCCTTCACGGCCTGAAGCGAACCCCCTCCCTGATTGCCCTTCCGGCCCGGGCGAAGGAAACGTACCGGCTATCACACCTGTTTACCTTTTCTCTCTTTCTTCGCTTTTTTCGTATCGCTCAACTGTCCCATCCTGCTACAATCCGTTCGAAATGCAGTCTTGGTTTTTTCGCGTGCACCCCCTCAATCGGTAAGCACCTTGTGACTGCGCAGAAGGAGAAACACCCGCATGGCCATTGCCGATGAACGCACTAAAGCCGTAGA
>JANXQR010000248.1 GCA_025353435.1 Acidobacteriota bacterium
CTCACACCCGATGGCCGCAATTGCGACACGATGCACCGCACCACTGAGGTGTCGCAATCATTCGCAGCCCCTTGGCGGTGAATAGACGTGGAAGTGAGCCTACGTCCGTCTAGTGGCGCCTGCGGCCATTGGTCATTTCAGCTACGGTCTTTTCATAACCGCGCCGGAACCCTTCCCGGTAATCGCGCAAGAGTTCGTACGGAACATCGGGGCGACGGTACTCTTCCCGGTTGTTTACATCTGGCCGGCGATTGTTGCCGAAGTCCTTGCGCGCACCGTCGATTCCATCCTGAAAGCCATGTCGCTGCGTCTCTTCAGCGATCTCGCGGCCATGGCGTTCGGGCTCGCGGATTGCTCCATCATGGTCGCGCGAATGGCCGTCGCGATCGCCGACAAAGTGACTCATGGCTCGCTCATAACCGCGGCGAAACCCTTCGCGGTACGGCTCACGCTGGTCGTAGGAAACGCTGGGATGACGGTACTCTTCCCGATTATTCACATCGGGTCTGCGATTGTTGCCGAAATCCTTGCGCGCCCCTACCATTCCATCCTGAAAGCCGCGACGCTAAATCTCCTTCCACTCATGCGGAGGCGCATCCCACGCGTCGCGGTCCTGTGCATATTCGAAATGTTGACCTTGCGCCACTCCGGCTGCCCTGATAATTCCCGTACCTGTAACTCCCAGAAAAAGGGCAAGGGCCGGTGCTACAAACTTTCTAAGTATCATGACGTCATCTTCCTTTGCTTCAAAGAATTTACGAGTATCCTACGCCTCAGAAGAAAAGGCGTCAGTGACAAGCTTGGACCCTGTCCTGGTTCATCTCTGCAACAGCCCGAGAGCAAACGAGCCATCCAAGTCCTAATGTGCTCGGCCACCCGTTGCTGGCACACGCTACAATCTCAGCGTGACAACCAGCTTCTTCGACTTGTACAAGATCGGGGTCGGCCCTTCCAGTTCGCACACCATGGGTCCCATGCGTGCGGCCTCTCAATTCGCTCAAAGCCTTGGTGACCAACTGTTCCTCGATCGCGTTCGCCGCGTCAAGGCACAACTTTATGGATCGCTTGCCCTAACCGGAATGGGTCATGCCACCGACCGCGCCGTGCTGTTGGGACTTGCCGGCCATGAGCCAGCCACCATCGATCCGGAATGCATCGAGTCCACAATCGAGTCCATCCGCCAATTGAAACAGCTGCCCCTCGCCGGGAAGCGTGCTATTGAATTCGACGAGGCTCGCGACCTGCTCTTCCATCGCGATGTCATGTTTCCGCCCGATGCCCGCACCCAGCATCCCAACGGGCTGCGACTGACTGCCTTCGACGGGGCGGGGTCAGTCCTTGTCGAGCGAACCTTCTTCTCCATCGGCGGCGGATTCATCACGGAAGAGAATGCGACATCACCCGAGAGCGCAGGCACACCATCGATTCTGCGCACCGACCCGCGCACCCTGCGTTTTCCATTTCACAGCGCGGCCGACCTTTTGCGGATTGCCGATGATCACAAACTCACCATCAGCGAATTGATGCTGGCAAATGAATCCTCGCTCGCGGCTCAACAGGGCGACCAATCCGGCGAAGCGCATGTACGCGCTGGAATCCTGCGCATCTGGCAGGCGATGAGCGATTGCATTGATCGGGGAATGGCAACGGAGGGAATCCTTCCTGGAGGATTAAATGTGCGCCGCCGCGCCTATCGTCTTGCAGAACGCCTGCGCGCCAAGGAAGGTGACGGCAAACCAGGCGACCCGCTGGCCCCGCTCGATTGGGTGACGGTCTACGCCATGGCGGTGAACGAAGAGAATGCCGCGGGCGGCCGCGTCGTGACGGCTCCCACAAACGGGGCGGCCGGCGTGGTTCCAGCCGTGGCACGTTATTACGAACGGTTCATCTCTGGCGCCGATGAGGACGGCATCCTGCGTTACTTCCTTACTTCTGCAGCCATCGGAATCCTTTACAAGGAGAACGCATCGATTAGCGGAGCCGAAGTTGGATGCCAAGGAGAAGTCGGGGTTGCTTGCTCCATGGCAGCGGGCGGCCTCACTGCGGCGCTCGGCGGAACCAACGGACAGATCGAGCACGCCGCGGA
>JANXQR010000869.1 GCA_025353435.1 Acidobacteriota bacterium
CACAGCCAGAGCACGATGAGCAGACTCCGTTGCGCTTCCCCTACCGTCATAGTGGGGAGCCGCAACCCTCACGCGAAAATGCCCATCTTCGAGCGGCTTGAATGAGACTGTAATCGTGAGAGGGTCCGTGATCGCGGCGACAACTTCGCGGCCCTCAGCGGTAATTGCAGACAGCGACCCGAACGCTCGCCCGGACGCTCCCGGATTCTTGTCATCGACCCACGACTCGGTGAGCATTCCCACGCTGCTTTCCGCTGCGGCCTTCGGCGTCCGCGGAGCCCACATCTTGAGCACTGTCGTTTGCGCCTGGGTGGGATTAGCGCCCGTCACCTCCACGATCAAAGTGTCGGTGTCCGGCTCGACAAAAGCCGTTGCGGTCATGCCGCCGCCCTGCTCGCGGAATTCACCACGATAGAGATTCAGACGTCCTGCATAGTCCTTCGCCTGCGTCAGCCCTGCGAGCCCCGGAATCACCACCAGACCAGGCGATAACCGACCTGGCAGCGTGTCGTTGCGATTCAATTGCGCGGTGAATCCGCCGGCCGACCAAACGGCCACACCCAGCCTGCCATTGCCCAGCGGCATCGCTTCGCCAGGTTCCAGATTCGGCTTGCCCAGAACAATATCGGAACGACCGATCACACCAGGAACGTCGACGACAAACCGACTCCCAAGGTCGGCCGCTCTCCCCCGCGAAGAAGGACCTTGAGCATTGGTCGTCGCCACAACAGAGCCGCACATAAGAAAAAAACAGATAAGACACAGACGCAACCGTTGCACACAATTCTCCTGATAACGGACACCAGGGATTCTATCCTTCAGCCCGTGACACGTTGGGATTTGGTTACGATCCCAATGCTTTCGCCCATCGATCGGCTACCATCTCACCATGCCGACCCGCTCCGTTGCTGACCCAGTCGAGGCATCCACTTCAGCAGCAGTTCCCGCTTGCCCCGTTGAACACGCCATCCAGGTCATCGGCGGCAAGTGGAAGTTGCTCTTGCTCCGCACGCTTCTGCTGAACGGCCCACAAGGTTACAACCAACTCCTCGCCAGCGTCACCGGCATCAGCGCCAAGGAACTCACGCGCAACCTGGGTGAGCTTGCTTCTTCCGGCCTTGTCACGCGACCGCCCGGCGCGCCGGACCGAACCTTGCCCTACGCACTCACCCCGCTCGGTGAGGGCCTCATGCCCATCTTCAAAGATTTGCTGACCTGGGGCCAGACACTTCCCTCCGCCATGGCCGCCGACTGAGCAACTAACCCAACGAACATTCTGGTGCGTTGACAGCCCGCATTCCCAACCCGAGAATGGGCCTGAACGTAGACAGAATTAGCGGAGGAAGCACCCATGTCCGGAGCCGGAACCAAGCTGAATCCCTGGAAGCTGAAAACGCCCCCGGGCACCGCCGAGTTCGAAGCGTACAAAGACCCGGCAGCCGATCCGCCCGCGCTCGTTGTTCAGGTGGGCAAAACCCAGCTTCGCTATCATCTGCGTTGCCTCGATGACCTGCACGCCATGCTCAAAGCACACGGCGACTGGATGCTTCTCGGTGGCGCCGACGAGCAAAAGCCTGCTGCCGAAGGAACGGTCGAAAGCTGGGGCCGATCCGCGACCAATCCCGTGGGTGGCTGGTACGGCCTCAAGAAAGGCCTGCGCGGCCGCTTCGCAGTTTACGTGCCGCCGGTGATGAAAGAACTCGGCATGGCCGAAGTAGAAGACAATCCCCGCAACAACCGCATGCGCGCCGTCTAGGTGCCCCCTATCGCCTCGTTGGTGATTTGGATCACATCCTTGCAATTCGCCCACTGTTACAAAGGTCTCAACGATCCGATGTGTCGGTAGAGGGTCGTCCCAGCGGGCATTTCGTATTTAGCGAAATCAGGCGCTGGCCTTCCTTCATCGAGGTCACGAACATGGGAATTGTTGGCGTTTGCAACTCAGACCGAATTGGTCGTATACTGAATTACGACCAATCTGGTCGCAGTTCTCGGGTCCTGTCTTTTCGCAGAATCCATGGAGTTCGGCGGGTGAGCGTTTTAAGCGAGTTAAAGGTCGGCGAGAGTGGGATTGTTATCTCCCTTAATCTCCCAGAATCGGTGCAAAACCACTTAATGCATATGGGCTTTGTTCCCGATGCTCTGGTGACTGCGCTGCGCCGAGCACCGGCCGGTGATCCCACGGTGTACGAGGTTGATGGGATTGAGATTGCGCTACGCCGCGAGACCGCAAAAGCGATCGCGGTTCGGAGTGCCGAGCTTGAGATCGAAGTGGAAGCTCGGGAGCTCGTAGAGGCAGCACGATGAATCCCTGTTGCGAAGTTCCGACGTTTGAACCAATGAAGGCAACTGGCGGAACTCTCCGCACGGTTGTTCTGATTGGACCTCCAAACGCGGGCAAGTCCACCCTTTTCAATCGATTGACCGGGTTGCGGCAGAAGGTGGCCAACTATCCAGGCGTGACCGTCGAGCAGCGCATGGGCCCCATGGCCGGCGTGGGTCGCGAAGACCTGACTCTGATCGATCTGCCGGGCGTCTATTCGCTCACTCCCTACTCGGAGGACGCCAGGGTTGCCGTGGACGTGCTGAAAGGCAACATGCCCGGCACGCCCAAGCCGGACGCGATTCTGCTGGTTCTCGATTCCCTTCACCTCACTCGTCAATTGATGCTGGCTGCGCCGGTGCTGGCATTGGGCATCCCCACGCTGGTGTTGCTGAACATGAGCGACCTGATGAAGTCCCGCGGCGGCAGCATCGATTCGCTTACGCTTGCCAGGGAACTTGGCGCTCCGGTGGCCCAGATAAGCGCCACCCACGGAACCGGACTGGACGCTGTCCCGCTGTTCCTGAATCAGCACTCCGGCCACGCAGCTACGGTTATCGGAATCAGTTCAAATGGGTCCAGCTCAAACGGAACCATCTCCAACGGCACTGTTTCCATCGGGACTGGTTCGAACGGTTCAAACGCCAACTTGCTAGCCTTGCCAGTCTTGGGCAATGCCGCCAGCACCCACTCCTGGGCCGCACAGGTAAGCAAAAAGACGGGCTACCGCGCGCCTCTCTCCGCTGAAGGCAGCCGCAAG
>JANXQR010000255.1 GCA_025353435.1 Acidobacteriota bacterium
GCGGTATGGAAATGCAGTGTAGCGCGCTTTTTACACAATTGTCGCTACTTATCAGGAAAATATGCCGTAGCGCAAGCAACCAGGTCAAAGAAGCTCGACTCCGCAGCCCTCCAATATGGACACCATTAAAGTGATGGTCACCATTAACGTGGGTGCCCCGTCCTAACTGGTTAGGGCGGGAGGCCAGATCCCCAACCAATGGCCCTCACCATTTGAGGGACACGGCCTTTCGTCAGAGTTTGACCAATCCAAAAGCGGTTTCTCTGGAGGGAGCAGGGGCCTTCACGCCACTGAATGCAGGCTAGTGTCCTGTCTCTAAGGCTCATAACAAAACAGAGGCTGTCATTCAGAGCGAACGGGGCCCCGAACGATTTTCAGTTCCGGGGTCCCCAAAGAGCGGTCTGTGCTCTTTGGGGTGGAGGTCGGGGGTGGTGAGTCGAAGAATCTGCTTTTGTCTTTCGTGAGTTTTACAAAGAACTTTAGTGACAGGACACTGATCCCTTTGGGCTTTAGCCCCGGGCCGTTATCGCTCCAAGCGCCATTTTCCTTGGAACCAAACGCTGCCTGGCCCCTCCCTGATCAGGCACGACAGAATCTCAGCCCGCCTCCTCCATGTCCGGCTCCGTCCACAGCAAAATCGACTGCGGCAGCGTAAACACCATCAGCAGCATCGCCATCGTCACCCCGTAGAACACCTGGTCCGCCGAAATCCCCGTCCACTGCATCCACCCCGGCCTCAGCATCCGCGTATAAACCAGAAACCACGGAACCAGAATCGCGAACCCACCACCTGGTAAGCCTGGTAGTGCGCATGATCCCTCTGCTGCAGCTCTCGCTCGTCGTTGCGAAACGTCCGCTCATCCTCCCCCGGCCCCGGGTAATAGACCCGCAGCCCCAGCGCCAGAAATGGATGCGGCTCCATCCGCTCCCGCGGCGGCTTGTTGCTGAATGGCTTCACCAGCCCGCCGCGATAATACCCGCCCAGAAACAGCCGGCACATCAGCAGCATGATCCAGTAGAGAATGGTCGCCGTCGAGCGCCAGTGATCCAAAAACCAGAACCCCGCCAACATCGTCGCCATCACCGCGTAGATCGCCACCACCAGCCCCCGTCGTCGCGACCGCAGCGCCATATCCACCCGCCGTCCCATCAAAACCAACTCGGCCCTCATTGCGCTTCCTCCATGTCTGGCGCATTCCAAAGAATCAGGGCCTGCGGCAGTAACGCCGAGACAAAGAACAGGCACATCACCACCGCCATGACCAGGTTGTCCTCTAATTGCGAAGTCGTAGTCAGCCACGCCACCGCGCCAGGCCAGTTCGACACATGATCCTCTCGGAGCAGAGATTTCAGGTAGTGCCGCCTCTGAATGACATGCTCCCGCTGGTTGAAGACCAGGGTGAACAACGGAATCAGGGCTAAAGCGATCAACCGATAGGCGTGGTAATGCGCGCGGTCACGCCAGCGCAATTCCCGTTCGTCATTCCAACGATCTTGAACTTCGGGCTCGCGCGGAAATATGAGTTTTGCGATTCGTGATTTCGGCGGATCCTTGTAGCGCCATAACCTCCTATTCCCGTTAAACGGCTTTAAAAGCTTGCTGAAAACCGCAAGGCTTAGCCCTAGAAAGAGAGCGAGAGCGAAGAGTGTCCACGTACTCCATTGGTCTACGAACCAGAACCCTGACATCAAGGCCGCAAACCCGGCAAAGATCGCCACCACTAGCCCCCGTCGCCGCGACTGGAGCGCCATATCCACGCGCATTCCCATCAACATCAACTCGGCCCTCATTGCACTTCCTCCACGTCCGGCTCGGTCCAGAGCAATATAGATTGGGGAAGGGATAGGAAGAGGATGAATTCGACAATCAGAAGTGCGTAGATCAGGTGGCTGAAAAATTCAGTTGGGACAGTCGTCCCAAGGTCCTGGAGTATCGGCGGCGCCGCGTTCATGAAAAACGCGATCATGAAGGTGAAGATAACCACCACACCCAAACCCCTGTAGGCCACCTCGTGAGCGCCGTCGCGGCGGCGCATTTCACGCTCGTCGCTAACGAACTCTCGCTCATCGTTAATCTTGGGAATTGTTAGCCTGGTCAACCTCGACCACCAGGGACCTAGATCCTTCACATAGCGTTCACGCACCGCGTTACCGAGAAAGGGTTTGATCATTCCTTTGCCCTCGGCGCCGTAGCCGCCCAGCACGGCACGACTTACGTAGGACAATACAAAAATGGTCAATCCTGATCCGATTGCGTGCCAGTGATCGATAAACCAGCCAGCGCCCATCACGGCCCCATAAACGGCATAAACCAGCACGACGAGTCTGCGGCGGCGAGCCTGCAAAGCCATGTCGAAATGCCTGCCGAAAAGTACAAGCTCGGTTTTCATTCTGATTCCTTTGCTTTGAATTCGAATTCTTGTACCGACTTGAGCTTTCCGGTCCCATAAATCTGCTCGCTCAACGGCCGAAACGGCTGCTTCGAAAAGATCGCCTCGATCGGCAGCTTGAAAAACTCCCCGATCGCGAACGCCAGCTTCAAACTCGGCCCATAATCCCCTCGCTCCAGGAACCCGATGGTCTGGTAGTTCACCCCCACCGCATCGGCCAGGTCCTGTCGGCTCACCCCTCGCTCGGCGCGCAGCACCCCGATGCGGTTATAAAGCCCGCTCTCCCCCGGTCCCTGTCTCTCGTTATCCGCCACAACCATAATATTTCGTATACATAACAAATAAGTCAATAGTCACAACAGTAACCACTCCAATCCACCCACTGAAGAACTCCGGAGAGAGGCAGAGGCATTTGCTTACGGAAGGAACTTCGGAGGGAGCAGGCGTTCATCCACGCGGAAGAAACGTCGGAGGGAGCAGGGGGTTTCAACTGTCAAGTTCCAGGACATGGTTTACGTTTTGTCTCTGGACATCCTTTACAGTTGTGGATTTGCCAGCCATGGTTCGACGGCCGTCGAACCATGGTTGGCAAGGTCGATCTCGCGGAGCAGGGTGTGCCTGTAGAGGATGTTGATTCGTTGTTCTATGCGGATGATTTGGACCTGTTCGCCTCCCAGGGTTCTGCTGATCGGCCAGCGTCTTCCGCGCAAGTGGAGGACGCCGTGTGAGGTCAGCTGATGCACTTCTGCCTCCGCTGGGTAGACCCACGGAGGCGGTTCGGGCCTGTAAACGCGTTGACTTTTTTGCCATCGACTGGCCGGGGTCTGCATGGCGAGGGCCTCGTGCGGGCGGACGTGGTTGTACTCATGGCGAAACGAGTCCAGCCAGTTCTGATGCTGCTCGGGTTCTGGCAGTCCGCGGCGGCGGCGAGCTGACTCCAAGGCGCCGTGGAACCGTTCGACCTTGCCCTGTGTCTGAGGATGCCGAATCGCGCAGAAATGGAGCTGGATGTCCTGCTTCATCAGCCACACGGTCAACTGGCTCCAGCCGCCGGCGGCCTTGGTATTCCACCAGGGCGTCCCATGATCCATCAGCATGGCATCGGGCAGCCCGCAGGCGAGGAAAGCTGCCGTGAGCCGCTCCTGTACGGCCTCCGCGCGTGTGGTCCATGTGCCCTCAAGCGCGATCACATAGCGTGTCGCATCGTCCAGCACCGAGAGCGGACCGACGTTCTGGCCCCAGCCCTTGGGGCTCTTGAAGTCCATCTGCCAGAGTTGGTTGGGCTGTTCGCGCTCAAAGCGCTTGAGCGCCTGAGGATGCTGATCCTCTACCCGCACCAGGCCGTGTCGCAACAACACATGATGCACCGTCGAGGCCGGCACGCAGACACCTTCGCGCCCCAGCAGGACCGCAAGCTTACGCGCTCCCCAGTCGGGACGCTCCCGCCGCAGTGCAACAATACGATCCTCCACGCGTTTTTCGGTGCGGGTTGGGCTGGACTGAGGACGGCGACCGCGCTCGCCGATCCCGCTTACCCCACCCTTACGATAGCGGCCCAGCCACAGATACCCTGTCGGACGCGAAATCCCAAACTTCGCGCAAAGCGATGTCATGCTCGACCCACCACAACTGGCCGCAGCCACAAAACGAAATCGCTGCTCTGATACTTCCATCGTCCTCCAAGCCATCCCAGAAATCCTCTCTTCCCCCAAGAGGCAAAAGTGTAAAGGATGTCCGGAGACAATCTGTAAACGATGTCATAAGACTGAACACCTGAAGGCCTCTGCTCCCTCCGGAACTACTATCTGCAACCGCACATCCTTAGACTAACCGCCGATCTTTAGACCGCGCTCACGAGCCGCGGACTATACTGGGTCCACTGCCAATCAATGGGTAACGGAGGAGACTATGCGTCAAGCATTGTTGAGTTGCGGCATTATTGCCGGGTGTTTTCTTTGCGCTTCGATTCCAGCGGCGTCGCAGGAGGTCATTCACGCACTGACCGGCACGGTAACCGCGATCAATGAAACCACCAAGGCCATCACGGTATTTCAAGACAACGGCGCCAAAGGTGTGTTTCAGCAGATGTCGAACCCGAAAACGCACATCACCTTTGACAAGAAGGTAGCCGATGAAACCACGGCTGCGGGGCAATTCGACAAGTCCGGCGCCTACGCGATCGTCTTCTATTTTGGCGGCGGCGACAGCCAAACGGTAGTGGCCCTGAAAAATCTTGGCGCCGGGCCGTTCGAATCGACAGTTGGAACGGTGACAAAGGTAGAGGCACACAATCGGTCGATTTCCGTGGCCGATCAGTCGGGAGCGGTTCACACTTTCAAGATTGACGCAGGCACAGTGGCAGAAGGCGGGCGGGGAGCCGTTGACGCGACAAAGTTCGGTGTCAACAAGGGCGATCAAGTGCGCGTGGTAAGCGGCACCGTTGGTGGCGACTCGACGGCATTATTCCTGCGCGACATGTAGTCACGCGTTAGTTGCATCGTCTCCAACCAGGCCCCGGCTGCGATCCGGTCAACATGACGTGCTAATGAAAAGACCCTCCCGGCGGGAGGGCCTTTTTGCGTTTGGATGCAATGCGCGCCGAAGAATCGAGAGGCAGGGTCTGCCCTACTTCGGCGGGGCTGGCGTGAACCCTTCGCGTTTGCGGCCGGGTTCCGGTTTGGGCTTGGGCTTCGGAGCTTTCTTTACTTCCTTCTTGCCTTTATCTTTGCTTCCCATGACTGCAAGTGTGCCACAAAAAGGCTTGTTGGAGGAATGGCAAAAAGGTCATGGGACACTCGGCTGATACGGGCGCGTCTGTGGTCTCCCACCCTTGCGCCAGGGAAAAGGCGCAAAGATGGGGCACGGAGCTTTGTGGAACGGCTATGGCTTCGCAGGCACGGACGGAGCTGTCGGATCATGCGCGAGCCGATCATGGTTGAGGATGGCGTTGAACACCTGCGCGTAGGTGCCAATGGTCTCGCCGCGATAGATGGGGTTGTTGGCGAACAGCAACACGCTGCCCGTGCCCACGTGCGCGTCAACCACAATGGCGTGCTCGGCAATGGAGCCGGG
>JANXQR010000256.1 GCA_025353435.1 Acidobacteriota bacterium
CGTCCCTGCTTAAGTCTTCTGCAATCAATGCTTCGGCACAAAAGGCTTGGTCTTCCGTGGGAGTGGCAAGCGCGAGATGGAGCTGGGCAGTCCTCTTTCCCAGGAGCGCCGCTGCCCCCATAGTCTGGCCGGAATGATGACGGAGCTCCGCAGGAATTGCGGTCTCGCCAAGGAAACTGGCCGTCGGGATCTCGTTTGGGGCTGGGACGCTGCCGACAGCTTGAAAGAACGATCCGAGCTGGTCGCGGAACCATTGCCAGCCATCGCCCTGGTTGAGGACCAGGCCCTGAAGCATGGCGATTGTGGTTTTCTCGCTTCCATCCAGCGTGATGTCCATCTCACCGAGAAAAGGCGCGATCCGCGGAAAGTGCGCAACTTCGGTCAGGAAACGGCCGACTTCAACGTCGGGGTTTTCCCCTTGCTGCAGGCGGCGGAAGAGTTTCAGAATGAGATCTTTACCGTAGATTATGGAGGTGTTGGACTGCTCCGCTGATCCAATGCGACCGGGAAGATCGCCGGTCCCGCGAACTGCTCCAAAAGCACTAGAGGGATGGGCGCTGAGAACCACGTTGGGCCGGGAGGAGAGTGCAAGGGTGGCGTTGCGCTCGATCAGGAGAAGGAGCGCCTGGCGAAAGTCTTCGCGCACCGTAGCGTCGTAAAGCACACCTTCGCCGGCTAGTTGAGCAAGTGTTGCGATGATCGAGAGGGGGTGATCGGCACGGATTCGGTCTGCCGCTTTGCCAGTTGAATATGCGAAAGGCACCTGGAAGATGTCCGGGCTACCATCGACGTAAGTGACTTCAAGGTAGAAGAGCGCGGGAGGGACGGAGTCGTCGAATGGCACATCGCCGATCGGGGGAGACTCTGCATCAAGGCCGTCGGTGGCGGGCAGGTCGACAGATGCGAGAACCTTTAGTTTCTGTATTTTGCGCGTCTTGGCCCCGAACCAGCGCTGGTGTGAAAGCCATTCAGTAATGTCGGCATCCAGCGGCGATTGCCCATGTGCTGCAAAGAGCGTCGACCAGTCTCTGGCAATGCCATCAAGAGCGTCGGGTTTGCTGGCGGCTTCTCTCAAATTTGGTAAATCCCTGTCAGAATCCCTCTCGAAGAGTTGGATGACAATTTTCGATGTCTGGCAGGTCAGGCCTGTCGAACAATCTTGAAGATGTGCGCGGGCAGTGTGCCGGGGCGGAGGGCGACGTAATTCCGATGATCGCTCCAAGCGTATTGAGCGCCATTGAGCAGATCGTCGACTACGAAACTCTCGCCGGGCACAAGGCCAAGCGAGACGAGGTCGATGTCGACCCAACCGGTTTGGCCGTAGGCAGGATCGAGGTTGACGACCACCAGGATGGCGTTGGACTTGTCTTCCGTGGTCTTGGAATAGCAAATCAGCTGCGGGTTGTCAGTGGGGTGAAAGCGCAGCGAATTGTTGGAATGGAGTGCCGGATTGGCGCGACGAATGGCATTGAGCTGGGTGATGAGAGGCACGAGCGAGCCTGCGGCGTTGCGGCTCCGCTGCCGGATCTCGTACTTCTCGCTGTCAAGGTATTCCTCCGACTCGGTCTTGCCCGGCGCAGGTTTGGCGGGAGCGTTTTCGCAGAGCTCGTAAGCGGGTCCGTAGATGCCGTAATTAGAGGTCAGTGTAGCGGCCAGGATGAGGCGCAGCATGAACGCCGGGCGGCCGCCATCCTGCAACGATTTGTGAAGAATGTCAGGCGTGTTTGGCCAGAAGTTGGGGCGGAAGAATTCGCTGACCGGCGGCGTGGTGAGCTGTTCCATGTAAGTGGTGAGCTCCCATTTTGAGGTGCGCCAGGTGAAGTAGGTGTAGGACTGCGTGTAGCCAGTCTTGGCAAGCCACTGCATCACATGGGGGCGGGTAAAAGCTTCGGCAAGGAAGATGGTGTCAGGGTATTTGCTGCGCAGCGTGCCCAGGCACCACTCCCAGAATGAAAAGGCCTTGGTGTGGGGGTTGTCGACGCGGAATACCTTGACGCCGTGCTCGATCCAAAACTCGAAGACGGAGTAGAGCTCGTCCCACAGACCTTGCCAATCGGGTGACTCGAAGTTGAGCGGGTAGATGTCCTGATATTTTTTGGGCGGATTTTCAGCGTACTGAATGCTGCCGTCGGGGCGGATCACAAACCAGCTTGGGTGTTCGGTGACCCAGGGGTGATCGGGCGAGCATTGGAAGGCGATATCGAGGGCCAACTCCATGTTCTGCGTCTTGCAGGCGGCTCCCAAGCGTTCGAAATCGGCAAAAGTGCCGAGGGCTGGGAGGATGGATTTGTGACCGCCGTTGTCGTCCTTGTGCGCGGCGGCTTTGGCGGAGATTGCAGATCGATCGCCAATGGCCCAGGGGCTGCCGACTTCTCCTGGTTCGGGCGTGACGGAGTTGTTTTTGCCTTTCCGGAAGGCGCGCCCGATGGGGTGGATGGGTGGCAGGTAGAGAATGTCAAAGCCCATGGCGGCGATTTCGGGCAGTTGGGCTTCGACGTCGGCGAATGTTCCGTGCTGGCCGGGTACGGTGGACGCGGATCGCGGGAACATTTCGTACCAGGCAGAGAATTGCGCGCGCTCGCGATCGACCCATACGGAGAGCTGCGGCTCGGACTGGGTGGCGAAGGAGAGGTCAGGGTATTTCGCGACCAGCTCGATAATTTCCGAATCAAGCGGAAAGTCGTAGAAGGAGAGGTCGCGATCGGCCAGAGCAGTGAGGAAACGCGACGTTTCAGACAGCGATTTTGCGTCAGCTCCTTTTGCGCGAGCAGATGCCTGATCGAGCAGGATGACGCCGGTGCGCAGCGCGAGCGGGATGTCATGCGATGCGGGTTGCGCGCCGGAGTGAAGGCCATCGGTATTCTTGGGCGATCCGGGTGGCGGGTCAGCAAGCGCGAAGGAACTGCCGCGCACGCGCGAAGCGAGGCTCTGCGATTCGACCGGAATGGGTTGCGCCAAGAGCCGCTTCCTGAGATCGCTGACCCAAGTATCGAAGTGGTCGACCCAGCCGAGGATGGCGTAGTGCCAGGGTCCCATCTGATCGACTGTGAACGCCGCGGACCAAAGGTCGTTGACGGTGGCGATCATGGGAGTGAAGCGCCAGGCGGTCTCGCGATCGGGGCGGTAGAGCAGACGAGCAGCGACGTGGTCATGTCCGTCGCCAAAAATGGCCGCGGTGACGTTGACCGTGTCGCCGAGGATGCGGCAGACGGGGTGGCGCCCCGCATCAATTTGCGGAGTGATCTCTTCGATGACGACACGAGAGCGGCCCTGCGATGGCTTGATCAAACGCAACCTCCGGCGTAGGTGAGCAGTTGTTTCCATTTACCGCCAATTGGAATTGTCGCCGATCCCCATCAGGGCTTGTCCAGATGAGGCGCATGCGATCACTTCATGCTGTTGCGTTTGGATGCCGTTTACGAATTGGAGGTTCGTGGGTTAGCTGCTGTGGGATTCGCAGCCCATGCGGGTTACCCTTCTTTGCGATCGGATTGCAGCCCGTTTTGTATGCGGACAAGGGCGTCGAGAAGCGGTGTCTGCGTAATTAAGATGCGTTTGCGAGCTTCAGCGATGGAAAACCAGGCTCCGCGATCGATTTCGGGAACCTCGATCAGGCGATGGGAGCGTGGCGGCCATTCAATGTGGCAAAAGTTGCTTACAAGCTTCGCGGGGTCACAATCGCCTTCAACTGCCCATGCCGTGACCAGCTTTCCCGACGCCTGACGGATGGTGCCGAGCTCATGAAATGGGCCGCTGATCGGAAATCCTGTCTCTTCTCGAAACTCGCGAAGGGCAGCGGCCAACGGCTGCTCGTCTTCGGCATATTCGCCTTTGGGGATGGTCCAGGCGCCAAGGTCCTTTTTGACCCAGAAGGGGCCGCCGGGGTGAACGAGGAAGACCTCCAGTTCGCCTTGCTTTCTGCGAAACATCAGAATTCCTGCGCTGCGTTTTGGCACAAGAAGAGCTCTCCACTTGATGGTGTCGTTTGGAGTCAATAGTAGACGAGAGCGGGTTCATGATCGCTGGCGCGGCCGCAATAAAGTTGGAAGGGCCCGTGCATTCAGCTCTCCGACCTTGGCGCATCAGGTCGCGGGCTGAAGCGTGCCGCTCAAGGTCAAGTCGATTTGAACTTCCTTGGCGACCTTGAGAATGAAAATGCTCGGGTCCTTGAGTCCCCATTTGACATACGGAACCACGAACTTCCCTTTTGCGTTGAGATTCGAGCCCTCGATGTGAACCTCCATGGGAACGGTGAGATCGTGCGGCGTGCCGTGGAGGGTGAAGGTGCCCATTACCTGAATGTTCGAGTCGCCGGATGGAGCAATGGTTCCCTGGTAGCTCTGCGGCGCGAACGTGACGTCGGCGAAGTGCGGTACATCCAGCACTTCGGACTGCATCTTCTTATCTCGGCCTTTGTCGCCACTTTCTCCGCTGATGGCGGAGACGACGATCAAGCCCGACATCTTTGTCGCGCTGCGATCGAATTGGATGGTCCCGCTCTGCACGTGAAATGTTCCCTTGACCTCGTGCCCTGTTCCCGAAAGAGCAAACGCGACGCTGCTGGCCGACGGATTTGCGGTGAAAGTTTGCTGCTGTGCGGATGAAATGGATGCGATGGACAGCGGAAGGATGAGGATCAACGATCTTGCGATGCGCTTCATATCGGCTCCTGGCGAGATGAACTACGGATGGTGAACTGCGGTTGAGCTTTGTTTCATGAGGAACAAAGTGAGTGAGGCAATCTGCTGGTCGCTCAAGTATTCATGGCCCGCCATGTCAGTTCCGTGGATACCGAATTTGCTGATGCGGGAGAATTGGGCGGTACGATCGGCGCTCGATGCTGCCGATGGCAAGTATTGGAAGGGCCCGATGACGAGGTTGGCGGGCGGCTGCTTGAACTGCGATAGGTATTGCAGTCGCGCACGGCCGTTGGCGTCGTGACAGGTGTCGCACTGATGTTGGTAAATGATCCCGCCCTCCTCCAGATCTGCGTGGGCAAGGGCCGATGCGGCAGGTTGCCATTCTTGCTCCATGGCAAACTGCTGTTGTGTGTCGCCGCTGTGCAGACTGGCGAGGTAGGCAACGAGGTCGTCGCCGCGTTGATCGCCGAAGAGAAATGCGAAGGATGGCATGATGGAGCCTCCGCTGATTTCGGGTGGGTCGATGAGATGCGCTCTTAACCAGAGAGGCGACCGGCGTGTGCCGACCTGGGTGAGATCGGGGCCCTGGCGACGATTGCCGATCAGCGGAGGCTGTTGCGCGTGAACCTGCTGCAGATCCTGGACTGGTCCCCACATCAGGACATCCGGCGAGTTGGGGCGCACGTATTGGGAATGGCAGTGGATGCAGCCTTCGCCGATGTAGACGCGTCGGCCTCGTTCGATTTCGGAGAGCGCTGGTGTCTCGGAACGCGCAGGCAGCAGGCAGTAGATTACGGAGGCGACGGTGAATGAGATAGAGAGTGCGATGATCTCGCGGGTGCGGCTCTGGCTGAGTTGAAGGAACGCTGGAATCAGCACAACGGACCCGGCAACAACGACGAATAATGTGGGGACATGACCGAGATTCTGGCCCATACCGATGCCGAGCGCAGAGCCCATCCAGCCTGCGCCTGCGTAGATCCATCCAGCTTGGATTCCGCGTTCACGGGTCGTGGTCGCCGATGTGAGGAACGACGGATACGCGACGAGAGCAACGGAGTAGAGCGAGACGCCGACGGGATAGAACAGCGAGGCCGGAAGCGCGAGCGCCGGGTTGCGCAACAAGAAACATGCAAAGCCAAGAGCGGCAAATGCGGGGGAAAGCACCAAGCCGGAGCGCCGATGCTGCAGCAGCCATGCGGCGCCGATTGCCGCGATGAGATGAAGGCTGGCGTTGGTCCAGAGATGCGCCGAGCCCTGCCACGTGCCAGCCTTGAGCGCGGGCGAATGCTGAATGATGAAGAACGCAGCGGAGTCGAGCCACACCAGTGCGGCGAAAGTGGCGAGGGCGCGCAAAAAGCTGAATTGCGAGGATTCAGTTGGTACGCGTGTTGGGGATGATTCCGAAGGAGTCGACGCCAGCGCGATTCCGACGAGGCACAGCGATGCCGCAATGATTGCCTGATCCTGAGGCGTAGCCGCGAACAAATGCGGAATGTTGCAAACGAAATATCCAATGCCGGTTCCGAGGCCGACATTGAGAAGCGGATTGCGGTCTCCCATCCATTCGCGCAGATGCGTGACCAGCGTGACGGTGAGAACGCCAAGTGCCGCGCCGATGAGGAATGACAATCCGAGGTCAGCGACAATCCCGAGTGGGAGCAAGCAGAGGAGCGCCCCGACCGCGCAAGCCGCGAATGCGATGCGCAGTCTGTGGGTGGGCGAAGGAATGAAGTCGACGCGCGGGGCGAGGAGGCTGAAGATGACGCCGCCAGCGGCCATGGCTGCCAGCACGATCTTCAGGCTTGCTCCGCCAAGGTTCAACTCGGCGAGTCGGCTGAGAAATGCGAATTGCGCGAATATAAGGAAATAGACGTAGGTGACCGCGACAAGCGCGACACCACGCCAGCCGCTGGAGCCGCGGCGATCAATCATCAGCGAGCCACTTGTTACGTAGTCCGATGGCTTGGATGACCGCGCACGCAGCGTCGAAGGCAGCAACGGCGATCCATCCGAACTCAAGGTCACCGATAAAGATCCCTTTCAAGACGTAGATGGCGACGGCACTGCGCGTGAAAGCGGTGAGTAGCCAGACGATTTCGATGCGCTCCCGCGGGGCCTCAATCGCGATCAGGAGTGCGCCATACAGGTACGAGATTCCGACTGATAATACGAATGCGCCGATGTATGAGACGTAAGGAATGGTGTCCGCCGCTGGATGGAGGCCCATGAGCTTAAGTGTGAATCGCGGAGCTACGCACAACAGCGCACCCGCGGCCGTGTCGGATAGGCCTGCGAGGCACTGATATCCAAAGAGCAGTGGATGTTTCATGCGACATTCACTCCTTGCAATTCGACCTCGACGTGCCGCTCAAGGGCCGGTAGCGAAGATGCCGCGGTCAGCCATTCGAGCGAGCCGGCGAGCATGGCAACGCCGGTGAGCAGCCGGACAATGTAAAGGAATTCGCGAGCCGGGCCGGGCACGATTGTGAACGCCGGATTGGCGCCCTCGATCCATCCGGCGATCGAGATAATAACCACGTAGGCAAGAACTCCCAGGTTCCACGCGTGGAAGGACCATCTGCGATTGAAGATCCAGGCATCTTCCTCGCCCATCAATTGGATCATGACGAAGATGAGAAGCGCCGTGAGGAAGCCGGCGACGGCCACGATCGAGTGGCCGACAAGGACGTCAGTGAATTTGATGCGGTCAAGAACTCCGGGCAGGAAGAGCACCCACCCGCTGACGACGAGGCCGCCCCACCACCAGAACATGGCGATACGCCAGCCGCGCGTGGCGGCATGCCATCGGAAGGCCGCGCAATAAGCGGGTATGAGAGGGATCCACACAAGCAGACTCGCGAGGCTTAGATATTGCGCGGGGCGATGATGGCTAACGTCTGTGCGGCCAAGGGCTACGCAGAGGCCGGCCTCCGCGAGAAATACAATCCAAGAGAGTGTAACTGCTTTGCTGAGGCTCTGGGTTCGCCGCGTGATCCCGAACGGCAGGATAAGCAGGATGAGGACGACACCCAGCGAAGACTCAAGCTGGCTTGCGGCTGTGGGGCCGCCAGTGTCTGGATTCAAAGCGGGATAAACAGATGAGCTGGAGGCAAAATAAATGGCCAACGGCACCGCGGCCAAAATAATCAGTCCTACCATCTTTGCGATGCGCGTGACGAGGGTGGAGTCGGGATCGCCCTGCGGCTTGCTTATGAAGGCAACAATGAGGAGCAACCAGAGCGCCTCCATGACAACCGGGAAAAACACGCGCGCAAAGCCGGACCAGTCGAGAAAGAGCTTGCCGCTGGATTGGCCGGAGAGCCAGGAGATGGAGCCAGCCACCAGCGCGCCCGACCACAGCCAGAGAACCGGGCGGCACCAATTCGAAAAACTGCCTCGATCCGCACCGTACACCTTGAACAGAAACCCCAGCATGGGCAGGCTGCACCAGCCATACAGCGCGATGTTCATGTGCACCATCATCCAGCGGCCGTAGGTCCACTCGCCCAGCCATGGGTTTAATCCTGGCAGCAGAAGCAGGATCGCAATCATGACGCCCATGGTGTTTCCAAGTACCAGCCAGACGAGCGAATGCCACACTGCACCCGCGACTCCCGGAGTTGCGTGCTGCGGCATTGACGGTTGCCGATCAGCACTCATGAATCCTCCCATCGCGCATTTCCACCAGGCGATCGCATGTAGAGGCAAGTCCCCGGTCGTGCGTGGCCATCAGAAGCGTAATGCCCTCGGTGCGGGCAAGGTCGAGCAGAAGGTCGAAGACGGCGGCGCTGGTGCGTTCATCGAGCGAGCCGGTGGGTTCGTCGGCCAGCAATATCTTCGCTCCGTTCATCAAGGCGCGGCAGAGCGCGGTGCGTTGGCGCTCTCCTCCGGATAGTTTCTGAATCCGATGGCCTAGACGATGTTCGAGACCGGTGCGTTGCGCGAGTTGCATAAGGCGTTCGCGCGCTACATGCCGATCCATTCCGGCGGCGGTTGCGGGCAGCAGACAGTTCTCTTCGAGGGTGAGGTCGGCGATCAGGTTGTGGAGTTGGAAGACGAAGCCCACTTCATGGCGCAGGAAATCAACCATGTTTCGATTTCGATTGACTTCGATGCCATTGACGAAGACACTGCCCTGGTCTGCTAGATCGAGCCCACCGATGAGGTGCAGCAGAGTGCTCTTCCCGCAGCCCGAAGGACCGCAAAGAGCGACGGTCTGCCCCGCGACGGCCTCAAAGTCAACACCCTTGAGCACGGTGATCGCGCCCTTGTCGTAGCTTTTCCACACGTCGCTTGCGCGGATGACGATGTTCCCGGAATTAGGCGGATGTGCAAGCGCGATCATTCGAATCGAAGCGCCTCCACCGCGCGGATCCGCATGGCGTAAACGGACGGATAGAGCGCGCCGGCAATTCCGGTGAGTAGCGCCAGCACCACGACGATCAGCATTAAACCAGGGCGGAGAGTCACATCGACGTATCCGTGTAGAGCCGGGACGAGTTTGAGACCATACAGTGCGCAAGTGCCGATGGACAGCCCCACAACTGCCCCTACAACGGAAACGATCGAAGCTTCACCAAAAATGACCGCGGCGATTTGTCCATTCGAGAAACCATTGACGCGAAGAATGGCAATCTCGCGAATGCGCGTAAATACGGACATGATCATGGTGTTGGCCACGCCGAGGCCTCCAAGCGCGAGCCCGCAACCTCCCACTGCCCACGCTGTTGCCTTGAGTATCTTGAATTGCGAATAAGAACGCGAGAACTCCGTGTCTTCAAGGCCAATGAGATTCGGAAAACTCTGCTTCACCTGGCGCTTGAATGCAGGAATATCGTCCTTTTTGTGCAGCTTGATGGTAACGACCGACGAGCCTTCCTTGTGAAAGAAGCTGCGTGCCGTGTCAAGAGGCATGAAGACGCCGCCATCCTCAAATCCGTTCTTTGTCCTCAAGATTCCAACGACATGAAAATAAGCGTGCCCCATGGGAACCACGCTGCCTGGTGACGCGTTGAGAAACTCGGCGGCGCGCTCGCCCAGAACCACGCCATCCCTGACTTGGCCAAACTGAGTGCGATCGCCGGCAATCCATACTGCATCGCGGATGCGTGCATCGTCTGCAGTAATGCCGAAGCAGGTAATGATGGGATGATCCGCACTTGAGACAACGCCGAAGAGCACAGGGTCGGCGTGAGCCACCATGGGCCAATGGGCTATCTGGCTCGCGGCAGAGGCCGGAACATCGCTGAAGAAGAGATCGGAGACATTACGCTCGAAGACGATCAGTTCAGAACCGCTGGAGAGAATGCCGGAGAACATCCCAATCGCACCCTGCAGAACGGTGACCACGGTAAGCATGGCCGCCACGCTGAAAGCGATGCCCGCTACGCTGATGACGGTGCGAATGCCGTGCCTGCCGAGGTTGGTGAGAATGAGACGGAAGTAAATCATGTCTCCATGCTGCCGGTGAACTCGCAGGCGTCCTCGGTCACGCGGCTTAGTTCAGACTGGAGGTCGATACGCAGTTTGCTCAGGAACGCGAGTGCTGGCCTGAAAACAAGCACTCGAGTCAGCATCCGGTCGCCCAGACTGATCAGATGCGTGAGTCGCGCCACCGCTGCGGGGACCCCTATGGCGAGGGCAATATTTGGCCGGTCGAGGTCGAAATCGCGCGCCGGGGTCTTCCCGGATTCCGCCGAGGTCTGGAGCAGATCTTTCAGGTCATCCACCATCTGGTAGCCAAGCCCCCAGCACATTGCCATGCGCTCAAGAAGTCGCAATTCACGCCGCGGGGCCCCTCCCAGCATGGCCGGCAGCACCAGGGTTAGGCGGATCAGTGAAACAGTTTTGCCGCACGCAATGCGTTCAGTAGTCTCGCGATCGTGTGGAAGCTGCGAGTAATTCAAATCCAGGCTCTGCCCATTGAGCAGGCCGCCCACGCCCAGCCGCATTTCAAGGTACTCCATTGCATCGGCTTGAATAGGGCGCGAGCACGCTGCGAACGTTTTCCATGTAAGGGCGTAGGCCCGGTTGATTAGCGCGAGAGCGGACAAGATCGCCCCCGCCTCACCGAAGCGGACGTGAACGCAGGGAGCTCCGCGCCGTGTGGTGGCATTGTCCATGCAGGGCAGATCGTCAAAAACCAGGGATGCGGTGTGAAAATACTCCAGGGCGATGGCAAGGTCGCCGGCCAGGCCTGCATCAATTCCGTATGCAGACGCGACCTGCGTTACCAGTTTCGGGCGCACCATGCTTCCGGGGTGACGCAGCAGGTGCTTCAACGCAGACTTTAAGCCAGTATCCAGATCCGCTGGAAGTGGAAGCGACCGTTGAAACGCCTCTTCCGTTTCGGACGCGCCAGATTCTGGGACTTCTTCAAGCATGAATCTCCTGTTCGCGGTTGCGAGCCAGTTCCTGCTATCGATAGATGTATCGTATGACGCCATTAGCCGTCTCCGCGGTCGAATATTAGGACCTATTGGTAAGACGATGAAATGTGGCTGCTGGAAAGCAGTGAGCGCCGTCACAGTCAATGAAGATTCGTTCATCGAATTGCTCGAATTACAACTCGTATCTGATGGTTTCTATTAAGCATACGAGGTGCGGATGGAGCGGGCGCAAATCAACCATGACGTTTCGTTCATAGATACCCCGCTCGCTGCGTTTCATGATTTATCAACCGCAACAGGCGCAAGCACAAACGCAGATAGACTAATATTCTTTCCATGCGGCTCCTGTTAGTTGAAGACGAACATGATATTCAGACATTTCTCAAACAGGCCCTTGCCGATGCAGGCTACCAGGTTGACGTTGCTCCGGACGGAAAGACAGCCGAGGCTCTGGCGACCTCCACCGCTTACGACATCCTGATTGTGGATCTGGGGCTACCGGATGTGGATGGAATCACCCTGATTCTGTGCCTTCGCCACATTGGAGTTCATGCCCCGGTTCTCATTTTGTCAGCGAGACGATCCGTGGATGACCGGGTGCGCGGACTTGAGCAGGGCGGTGACGATTATCTGACCAAGCCGTTTGCCCTTGCGGAGTTGCTGGCTCGCTTGCGGAACTTGCTGAAGCGAAACAGCCCCGGCGGGGGAGAAGCAACTCGCCTTCGGGTCCTCGACCTTGAGCTCGACCTATTGCGGCGGGAGGCAACTCGCTCGGGGCAACCCCTCCAACTTACTCCGCAGGAGTTTGTCCTTCTGGAATACCTTTGCCGTAACGCGGGTCGCGTGGTTACTCGCTCCATGATCCTCGATAAGGTTTGGGGCATGCGCATTCAACCCGACACAAATGTCGTGGACGTTCACATCTACCGTTTGCGCGGAAAGGTAGACGGGAATGGCCAGCAACCGCTGATTCGAACCTTGAGAGGCGTGGGTTATGTCATCAAAGAGCGATAGGCCGGTGATGCACAGCGCCGCGTGGCGCATTTCCTTGTGGGCCACCTTGGCCTTCGCCTGCGGAACCTTGCTCGTATTCGTATTCATCGAGCGCTTTGTCGCCCACGATATCCAGCGTAGGAGCGACGCATGGCTCTCCGGCGAAGTTGAGACGCTGGGTGATGTGGCGGAACGGACGCCTAACGACGCTCTTTACGACCGCGTGGTAAGCGAAGTTGCCGAACTCGCATCCAAAGAGGTTCCGAACAGGCAGCCTTCGGAGAGTCCTGCCAACGACACGGTGTTTTTCCTGCAGACTGGACGCGACGGCACGCTCAAATTGTGGGTCGGCGACGGGGACGGGCGAGCCAACTTGAAGGCAATTCAGGCAACCAGGGTTGTCTCCGGTCGCCCCACGGATATTCGAGTCCCCGGATTCGCGATTCCATTTCGAGTGGCGACTGACTCGATGAACGACGGAACCCGCATTTATCTTGGCCTGTCGGAACGGGATGAACAGCGCGTACTGCTGAAACTCCGGGGCAGCTTTTTTTTCATGTGGTTGTCGTTGGTTCTGCTAGGC
Organism: Acidobacteriota bacterium; assembly: GCA_025353435.1. Taxonomy (GTDB): domain Bacteria; phylum Acidobacteriota; class Terriglobia; order Terriglobales; family Acidobacteriaceae; genus Telmatobacter. The sequence continues at coordinate 12,609 of JANXQR010000256.1, forward strand.
TTTTTTATCGTCTTCTACACGACGCGGCGAACTCTCAGTCACGTGCGCGAAATCACCGAGGCAGCTTCGCGAATTGGGCATTCGGATTTGAATGCGCGAGTTCCCACCAGCAAGAGACATGACGAAATGGGACATCTCGCGCTCACTCTCAATCGCATGCTTGACCGGATCGAGATCTCGATGCACCAGTTGCACACAATTACCGATTCCCTTGCGCACGATTTGCGCAGTCCGCTCACCGCGATTCGTGGCAAGCTTGAGACGTCACTGTCTGTCGTCCGGGATGCGGAATACACTGATTCGATTGTGTCCGCGATAGACGAGCTCGACCGGCTCACGGACTTCCTTAATAAGTCTCTCGATGTTGCCGAGGCCAAGGCCGACGCCCTCCGACTGACGCCGACCGAAATCGATCTGGACGAGTTGCTCCGCGCCATGACCGACCTGTATGAGCCGTCTATGTCAGAACGGGGTCTGCATGTAAACCTGCTTAGCGAGGGTTCACTTACAATCCTGGCTGACGCCGGGTTGATTCACCGCATGATCGCCAATCTATTCGACAATGAGCTCAAGCACCTCACCTCCGGATGTACGGTGACGGTGAACCTCCGTGCGGTCGGGAGCAGCGCTTCACTGATTCTTCGCGATGACGGCAAAGGGTTCGATCAGGAGATACAGTCGCAATTGTTGGAGCGGCGGGTAAAAGGCAAGAACTCGAGTGGACACGGTCTCGGGCTTGCCTTTGTCGATGCTGTGGTTCGCGCTCACGGCGGGACGGTGGAGGCTTCCAACGCGGCTCGCGGTGGTGCACAGATCTCAATTCTCCTGCCCATCGCACGCGAAGGAATGATGCGTGGACACGGCCAAGTATCCGCGACATCCGCATAGGACCGCCTGAAATACAAATCCTAGGAGCGCCGTGGACCATCATCAAATCGCCCGCGCATTGCTCGCAATGTTCTGCGGCCTGCAGGGAGCCGCGACCGCGGTGATTGATCTGAGCCGGACCCACGCCACGCACCCTGGTTGGCTTGGCCATGCACGTTTCCACGTTGTCTGGCAAACAGCGAATATAGTTCTTCTCTCACTTTTCGAGATAGCTTTGATCCTCGTTCCGGGTCCCTTCTTGACCTGTCGATTTGGGATCGCCGTCATTCTCGCCGCCGCACCCATACTAGGCTTCTTCCTCGCTCTCTTTACACGGAGACTCTACGGTGGCACGCTCTCCGATCCTGGCGGAATGCTCCCATGGATCGTGCGCGTGCTTGGAACACAACTTCAGATCGACCTCAACGTTGTTACTGAATTGTTGGCATTGGCATCGCTGGCCGCCATCGCCGCACTCTATCGCAACGCATGAGTTGGCCAATGATCGCAAAGTAACTAAGGTGTAGACGAGTCGTGTGGCGCCGGTTCGTGCAGAGCAGGCAACGACATCGGAATCCAGAATGTGAACTGCGCACCCTCACCAACCTTACTGTGAACAGAGATTCCTCCGTGATGAGCTTTCAAAATTGCCTTTGCAATCGCCAAGCCCATCCCAGTACCGGTCGCGGCACCTTTCTGCCTCTTCCCGCGAAAGTACTTATCGAAAATGAAAGGAATATCTTCCACGTCAATGCCAGGCCCTTCGTCACTTACAGTCACTGCTAACCGTTCCTTATCGGCCTGCGCGGCTAGGGTAATATGTCTCCCCTCTGGAGAAAATCTGGCAGCATTTTCGATAAGGTGCTGCATCACCCGCTGTATGAGGGTGCGATCCATTGGCACCTCCGGCAGGCTTTCTCCAATGCGAATTGTGACGGGATGACCTTGCAGCCGATGCTGCATTCGCTCCACTGTCAACTCCACTAGTTCGCGTACGCTCTGCCGCATGATATCCAGCCGAAGTGTCTCTGCATCGAGCTGTGCCATTTCCACAGCCTGGCCTATCAGGCGATCGAGCCGAGCACTTTCCTCGTCCACGACTGCTATGAGATCAAGACGCTCTTCCTCGGCCAGGTTCTTCTCACTCACCAGCGTGGTCGCCGCAACCCGGATCGCGGTGAGGGGCGTGCGAAGATCGTGAGTCACTGAATCGATCAGCGCGCTGCGAAGTTTCTCGCTCTCTCTTGCTGCCTCCAGCCTGTTCGTACGTTCGAGTGCAACAGCCCGCTCCAGCGCGACGGACACAAGACTTCCGATCGCTTCGTACATTCGCGGCTCATACTCCTCATCCGTAACTGCTAGGACTCCGAGCGAATGCTGCATTCCAAGGCGCAGCGGGATAAGCTTTACCTCGCGCTCTGTGGAGACGGCATCGTCGGTTTCAATCCATGCCTTCAGGTCAATTGCGGAAAGCAGCTCGTTGCCGGGATCGGAATAGACAACCGAATCGTGCGCCCTGACATACAAGGCAACACCGCGGAAACCAAACACGGATGCCAGAACCGAAGGCGTGGTGCGAGCAACTCCATTCAACTCATCCTGGAGCAGAAGCTGCTGGCTGAACGAATAGAGTAACTGGATCTCCCGCCGCCGGGCTTCGGATGCTTCGGCCTCGCGATGTTCGCGGTTGGATATGTGACTCACCAGCACGGCGGTGCAGAGGAAGGCGCCCAGTGCCACCCAGTTCTGCGGATCGGAGACCGTCAGCTTCCCGATGGGCGGCAGAAAAAAGAGGTTATAAAGCAGGGTGCAAAGCAGGGAGAGATAGACCGAGTAGGCAAGGCGCCACCGCGATGCGGTGATCAGAATCAGAACCAGGAAACTCAGCGCCACCGTAGTCTGATTTACTCGAAAGAGCTTTGCAAAGACCACGACGAGCAGAACGGCAATCGACGTAACGACCACATACCGACTCGCTATGCGCGCCGCTGTTGTATGCTTCTCCATGACACGGGATGATACTCTACCGGGTGCGGGATCATGACTCAGCGAATTCTGGTCGTTGACGATGAAACACAGATCACTCGCGTACTGCGCGCCGCACTATCCGCCCAGCGCTACGACGTGCGAACCGCGAACGATCCCTACGAAGCTCTGCGCGTCTTCGAGGAATGGGAGCCGGATCTCGTTGTGACGGACCTCATGATGCCGGAAATAAGCGGCGTTGACCTCTGCCGGGCGATCCGCAAAAAATCCAAGACGCCGATCCTTGTCCTGTCCGTCCGCGATCAGGAACGAGCAAAGGTAGA
>JANXQR010000129.1 GCA_025353435.1 Acidobacteriota bacterium
CGATCGATTTCTATACCGATCGCAGCGCATCGATTGGATCTGCAGCCGCCGCGCGCACCGCCGGCAACGCAGACGCAATCACCGCCATCAGCATCATCAACAATACACTCGCGAAGTAAATCAGAGGATCGGTCGGGCTCACCTGAAACAGGAATGAGTGCACAAATCGCGCATCGCCTCCTGCTCCGAACTTCGGCGAAGCAACAAAAGCATCCGCCGCATCGGCTCATTGGGCGCCACCGCGCCTCGGTCGTTGGCTGCAGTCGCAAGTGGGTGAGTGTTGCCTTTGAGGACGATCAGTCGTGAATCGTCAACTCCGTTTGTGCGTTCCGCGGTAAGTCGAGAAGAGTATTCCAGCGTCCTCTGGCCATAGGCTCCGTTGAGAATCCCCATGGAGATTATCAGAATCGAACAACAAGAAGGTGTTGTACACCTGCGTTCCATTCGCAACCGAAACTCTCCCCAACCTTGGACGTACTCGCAACCCATTGTGGCCAGCTCTGAGACCGCACTGCTGAAGGATGCGTCAAGTTTTGCTCATCGGTCTGCGCCTGTCAATTACGGTGCCGAGGATTTCCTTCGCCCACCTTCAGCATGAAGTTCAGCAGGATCGTCCGCAGGGCCAGAACCTCGCCCAGCAAGACCTCATCGGCGGCTCCGCCGCCGTCAGCCCTCGGCTCCAGCAACTCCGCCCGAACCCACTCCGGTAAGGTCAGCTTCCGCGCTCGGGCGCGACTCTCCAACGCCGCGAACTCCTCCTCGCTGACCTTCGTGCCAACTGATTTTGTACGGAGCGGCGGCTTCATCGCGCACCGCCTGGAAGAGATTTTGGGGAGAGGCCGCACGATGCCTCTGCGTTGCTCAACATCGGGCAGCGGGGCCGGAGGCGGGCTAAGGAGTTGAGACTCATATGGTTCCCCATCAGCAACGTGCGCTCACCCTTAAGCCTACGCCCCTACACCCCTTTTTTCTATTAGCCGCCTGTTTTCAGTAAGTTCCCCAAGCGTAACTTTTAGTTCCTCTACAGCACCCATTCTGGGGTGGTGTGTCATCCTGAACCCGATGCCGTAGGCAGCGTTGCTTTTCAAGAGGTAGGCCCATGACGCCAGCCCAGGCCCCACGGACGCGCCTACGGGCCGCTGGCGCGGCCTGTGTGGGTTACTTTGGCAGTTCGGCAACCTGAAGCGTAACGCGAGAGTCGGTGCTGAACCGGAACCACCGTAGACGCTTGTCAGAGGCATCGATTTCGCCCACGTCGCGGGCTGAGGTCGCCGCGAACTCATAACCGTAGTCCTTCTGAGAACCGCGATAGGGCCACATGTCGATCGTGCCCGGATACCCGGAGCGGAAGTCCCATTTCCCGACTTGGACTTTGTCTTTGCCGAACTGGAAGGAAGCCCGCCCTATGCCCTGAAGCGGTTTGAGGTCATTCTCCCCAGTCTGCTTCCGAACATTGGGGGATCGGAAGGAACCTGACCCGTCACCCTGGAAGTAGGATTCGTAGACGGCCTTTCCGGTTCCTATAGTGCCACCCTGTTCGATACTCGTGAAGCGGATTGCCCCAATCTCTCGCCCTTTCCTTATGAGCAAAAACACACCCTTCGGCAACAGGACAGTAGACGGACCAACCACGAACTTGCTCGTAGAGTTATCGGCTTGTACCCCTGGCGCTTGTGGGGACTGAGCATGAAGGAACCGATCACTCGATAGAACAACGACCATTGCCAACACAAGCATTTTAATTTTCAACATTCGCGCTCCCTGTCTCCTAGTCACTCGATCCTGAGCCTACTGCTGATTGGGTTTCGGTTCGGGCGTCGGTGGCGGAGGAGTCGGTGCTGGGGTTGGTGCAGGAGATGGGGCCGGAGTTGGAGCGAGAGGATTAACGCCCTGAAGGACGGATTTCTCATTCTCGTAAGCGTTCTTGATTGTTCCCGGCGATGGGAAAAAGTCGCCGAGTTCATGCTTGACTGTGTCCATGTTTAGACCACCGCCATCCCATATATGCCCGTCGTGCAAAGGCGTAGCTGCGTCGATACCGTCATGGCCTCCGAGAGCTGTATCTCCGCTCTTAATCGCATCTGTGATGATCTGTGCGGCTCCAGCCCGAGCTTCTGCCGTTGTTTGCGTACTCCCGTCAGGCTTCGTTCCGCATGCCCGCGGGAAAATTCCGCATGATCTCTTGCGCCACGCGATTCGCATCCTGTGCGCCTTGCTGCAGCGTCACGCCGTCTCTAAGTCGCGCCACCATCTGGTAGCCCCACGCGCCCGCATTTTGATCCGATAGCTCCTCCGCCGTCAGGCTCATCGGAATCCATAACTGCGTGCGGTCCAGTTGCCCCGGCTGCAGGGGAAACTCAAAGCTCCTCGGCATCACGCCGATAATCGAATAAGTGCTGCGATCGAGCGTGATCGACGTGCCCACAATATGGGCATCGCGATGATACCGATTCAGCCACAGCGCATCGGAGATTACCGCAACAGGCTGGCGCGCATCTTCTTCCTGCACCGTAAACACACGCCCCACCATCGGCTCGACACCAAGCGTCGTGAACACACCCGCCGTCATGCGCGCCGCGTCCACAACTTCCGGTGTATCTCCGCCGCCAAGCTCATAGCGCGTGCCACTGTAGCCACCGACTGATGAAAATGCAGAGGACGCCGCCGCGTATGTGCCGATATCTCGAGCCGTTGCTCCAATGCCCGAGTTTTCACCAACATGTTCGCCCAGCACAACCAGCCGTTCTGGATCGGCGAACGGCAGCGACCGCAATAGAACACCTTCCACCAGCGAAAAAATTGCGGTGGTCGCCCCGATGCTGACCGCCAGGATGAGCACAATCGTAAGGCTGAAGCCGGGACTCTTGATGAGTCGCCGAAGTGGGTAGCGAAGTTCCTCAAGGAAGGTCTGCATCGCCCGTACCTCTCCGCGCAATGAGTTCAACTCATCATCGCACGGGCCTGATCTCAAGTTTTCGA
>JANXQR010000262.1 GCA_025353435.1 Acidobacteriota bacterium
TCTCGCACATCCTCAGACTACCAGCCGCCGCGAAACGGGTTCCCTCATTGCGAACCGCACAATTGCTCTTGTTTTTTCAAAGTGATCGCACCACAGACGCCGGAGTGCCCAAGACTATGTCCATTGCGAAATCGACGGATCTATCGTTTGGGACCCGGGATACTACGAACCTACGTTTCCCGGAACTCACCCACGCCACCTATCGTAGATTCCACATGCCCTTCCTCCACCGCGCCGTCATCTGGCTCTTCGCCTCCTTCACCATCTGGCTCCTCTGTTGCGCAGCCATCGGCACAATGGCCGTCGAAGGCGCATTGCATCCCATTCGCAATAGACTCACCACCGAGGCGCGCGCCACCGCGGAAGAAGTCGCCGCGCGCAACAACGCACACCTCGAGAAGGTGGAAATCCGCGCCGCCAACAACACCGCACTGCGCGCATGGTACCTTCACCCCAACACCAGCACAGACACCAACACCGACGTCATCCTTCTCCACGGCGTGTCTGACAATCGCGCCGGCATGCTCGGCAACGCCAATCTGCTTCTGGGCCACGGCTACGCAGTGCTCCTGCCCGACGCCCGCGATCACGGCGATTCCGACGGCCCCATCGCCACTTACGGCGTACTCGAGTCCGACGACCTGCGGCGCTGGTTCAACTGGCTCCAGCAGCGCGACCACCCCCACTGCATCGACGGCATCGGCGACTCCATGGGAGCCGCGCAGCTTCTCGAATCGCTCACCGTCAACAGCTACTGCGCCGTCGTGGCCGAGTCATCCTTCTCCACGTTTCGTGAAGCCGGCTACGACCGCATCGGACAACAGCTCGGTACCGGCCCGTGGCTCGGCCGCACCGTCCTTCGCCCCGCCGTGGAGTTCGGCCTGCTCTACGCACGCTTCCGCTACAAGGTCAATTTGGCCCAGGCCTCGCCCCTGCGCGCCATCGAGCGCACGCATACGCCCGTGCTCCTGATCCACGGCCTCGCCGACAGCAATCTCCCGCCACGCCACTCGGAGGCGCTCGCCAAATCAAATCCCGCCGTCCAGCTCTGGGAGCCCGCCGACACCGAGCACACCGCCGCCTACTCCACCCACCCCGAAGAATACGAACGCCGCGTGATTGACTGGCTGGCCTCGCATAGCCAGCCGTGAACTGCGAATCATCCTCGCCTTCGCGGCAATGCAGCGCAATCCGCGATTCCGAAAGACCCATATACACTTGATGCGGATTCTTGAAGACAATGAACGAACGCACAAAGGTCGTCTTTGACTTGAAAAAGGGGGAGCTCCCTTACGAGACAGAGAGCGTCTGGGCCGAGCGCCTGTCAGAAAATCAATTCCGCATCTTGAATAGTCCGTTTTTTGCATTCGGAGTTAGCTACGAAGATGAAATCGAAGCTGAACCCGACGGCGATAGATTTCGATTCGTCAAGGTGCTGCGCCGGAGTGGTCGCTCGACGTATAGGGTCATTCTCCAAGGTGGCATGACAATTAGCGACCCCGAATTCATTGAGCGATGGAAAGCATTCCGCGAGGCAGGGTGCACTTATGAAAATGCAAACGACAAATACATATCGATAGATATGGCTCCGACCGTTGATGTCGCCTCGATGTACTCGCTTTTGGAGGATGGAGAGAACGACGGAGTGTGGGTCTTTGAAGAAGGCTACTTCGCCGCAGTTGAGAATTGATCGGTTGATCCCTGAGCGAACGCCGCATCGAAAAGCCATCCAAACGAATCCAATGTGGTGAGAGGAATTTCAACAGATCACGCCATGGCCATCGTCAGAAACTGCGCATCCTGCGGCAAGCCCAACCGCATACCGG
>JANXQR010000146.1 GCA_025353435.1 Acidobacteriota bacterium
CGCGAGTACGACCATCCGATCATAGAGATTACGGAGAGCGGATGCGGCTACCTGGATGCGCCATATGAAAAAGAAGGTGGGCACGTGCCCGATACGCGGCGGATCAATTTCTTTCGCGACGAATTGACGGAGTTGGCGCGCGCCATTGCGGATGGAGCGAAGGTTCGCTCTTTTCATGCGTGGAGCCTGTTGGACAACTTTGAATGGGCGGATGGATACACGCAGCGGTACGGGCTGACTCATGTGGACTTCCGCGACCAGAAGCGCACCGTGAAGGACTCGGGGCTGTGGTACGGGAAGACGGCGGCGACGGGTCGATTGGATCACGATCGATGAACGCGGCGGCAATGTCACGACTGACTTGATTTCGACTTGGACCGCTGAGGTATGGACGAGCGTGGCGGGATGTAGTGGAAGCGGATGAGGTAGATTTTCTCGCCTTGGCCGTGTTTCGCGACCTTGAGCAAGGCGAGAACCCCTGTAAAACCGGACTGGCGGGCGAGTTCCGGAGTGATGTCAGGAAAGCCGATCGGCTCGATCGAGTCGATCTCGATCTGGCCCTCCTCCATGCGATAGCGGCCGCCGACTCGTACGCGGAGATTCTTCCATATCCGGACGCTGCAGGTGGTTTCGCCGCGCCGCACTCCTTCGCGAAGCTGCTTGGCGAAGATCATGCAGTAAATCTACTCCATGCTTGAGAAGCGTTCGACTGAGCGCACCAGGTTTCGGAAACGCGTGTGCGCGCACTACATGCGGTTGATGAGGGTGGCGATGCAGGCGGCGCCGAAGCCGTTGTCGATGTTGACCGTACAGACGTTGGGGGAGCAGGTGTTGAGCATGCCGAGGAGTGCGGCGAGGCCTCCGAAGCTGGCGCCATAACCAACACTGGTGGGCACGGCGAGGACGGGGGCGTTGACCAGGCCCCCGACTACGGTGGGGAGTGCGCCTTCCATGCCGGCACAGACGATGAGCACGCGCGCGGATTGGAGCGAGGTGCGCTGTGCGAGCAGGCGGTGGATGCCCGCCACGCCGACGTCGGCGATGAGTTCCACGGTATTGCCCATGAGGCGCGCGGTGACGGCGGCTTCTTCCGCGATGGGGAGATCGCTGGTGCCGGCGCAGACGACGGCGATGGTTCCTTTGCCGGCGGGGGCGGGGGCCTGGTCGAGGGTGATGCAGCGGGCGGTTTCGTGGAAGACGGCGCGGGGCTCGAAGGCGAGGACGGCGCCATAGTATTCGCGGCTTGCGCGGGTGGCGAGGACGTTGCTGCCGTGTTGAGCCATGCGCGCGAAGATCTGGGCGACGTGGTCGATGGTTTTGCCGGAGGAGAAAATGACCTCGGGCATGCCAGTACGCAGAGACCGGTGGTGGTCGAGCTTGGCGAAGCCCATGTCTTCAAAAGGGAGGTCGCGGAGGCGCTCGAGGGCGTCGGGGACGTCGGTGCGGCCTTCGCGGACTTCGGTGAGCAGAGCTTCGATCTGGGCGCGGTCCATGGTTCTTCCTATTTGACTTCGGATTGGGCGGGGTTCGGGGTTTGCGCGGCTTGAGTCTGTTCGGAATAGAGGCGCGCGGCTTCAAGCATGACCTGCTTGAGGGGGATGGTGTGCTGCTCGGCGATGCGGCGGCAGTCTTCGTATTCGGGTGACGCGTTGGTGACGGCGCATGCGGCGTTGCGGGCGATTTTGATGTGCACAGTGCCCCACTTCGTTGAGACTTCAGCGAACTCGCGGTGCAGCGCCATCTTGCTTTCGATGCGCCAGTGCGCGCCGATGGTGGTGGTTTCACGGAAGAGGATGTCGCGCAGGGCGGCGAGGCGGTCGGGGTGGCAGAGGATGGTGAGCTGCACGCCGGTGCGGCCTTTTTTCATTTGGACGGGGATTCGGTAGACGTCCCATGCGCCGGATTGGAGGAGCAGGTCGGAGACGTACGCGAGGATTTGGGGGGTGGAATCGTCGATTACGGTTTCGAGGATGGCGATCTTTTCTTCGTTGAGGGCCTGGGCGGGTTCGGTCTCGTCGCCGACGATGAGGCGGAGGAGGTTGGGCTGGCCGGGGGTGTCGCGGCCGCCGGCGCCATAGCCGGATGAACTGGGGCGCATCGGGGGGATAGTGCCGTATTGCACGTCGAGCATGCGGAGGATGGCTGCGCCCGTGGGGGTGACGCGCTCCATGGCGGGGCCGGCGGCGTAGACAGGGGCGTTGCCTAGGAGTGCGAGTGTCGCGGGTGCGGGGACGGGCAACGTGCCGTGGGCGCACTCGACTGTGCCGCTGCCGACGTTGAGGGGTGAGGCGATCCAGCGGTCTACTCCGAGTAGCTCGGCACCGGCGGCGGCGCAAACGATGTCGACGATGGTGTCGACGGCGCCGACTTCGTGGAAGTGAACGCGCTCTATGGGGATGGAATGGATGGCGGCTTCGGCTTCGCCGAGGAGTTGGAAGGCGCGGGAGGCTTGCTGCTTTACCGCGTCGGAAAGCGGGGCGGCGGCGATGATCTTGAGG
>JANXQR010000148.1 GCA_025353435.1 Acidobacteriota bacterium
GCATCACCAAGCTCGACGTCACCGATGAAGACCTCGTCGTCGATCGCCGCGTGGTTCTCGAAGAGCAGGCGCAGGTCGAAGCCGAAGGCCGCTACTCTTCCATCAAGTCCGGCGACATTGTCTCCGGCACGGTGCGCAGCCTCATGCCCTACGGCGCGTTCCTTGACCTCGGCGGCCTCGACGGCCTGCTTCATGTCAGCGACATCGCCTGGACTCGCGTGAGCAAACCCGAGGACGTGCTCACAGTCGGCCAGAAGCTCGAAGTCAAAATCCTGAAGATTGACCCCGACACGCGCAAAATCTCGCTTGGACTCAAGCAGCTTCAGCCAGAGCCTTGGGAGACGGCCACTGAGCGATTCCAGACGGGCCAACGCATCAGCGGCACCGTCACGCGCGTGGCTGAATTCGGTGCCTTCGTGGAGCTGGAGCCGGGTATCGAAGGCCTGATCCATGTCTCAGAAATGTCGTGGGGCAAAAAGGTGCACATCGCGTCCGACCTTCTCAAGGCCGGCGAACGCGTCGACGCCGTTATCCTCTCCATCAAGCCGGAAGAACGCCGCATTGCGCTCGGGCTTAAGCAGGCCCTTACCGACCCATGGTCTGAAGTCGCGCAGAGATTTCCTGTCGGCTCGCAGGTGCAGGGACCCGTCACCAAGATCATGGCCTTCGGCGCCTTCGTTCAAATTGTCGAGGGCGTCGAGGGAATGGTCCACATCAGCGAAATCGTCGCGGACCGTCGCCTCCATCATCCCTCCGATGCGCTCCACGCGAACCAGGTCGTGCAGGCTCAGGTGCTGGCCGTCGACACAGCCAAGCGCCAGATCAAGCTCAGCATGAAGCAGCTGATTCCCACTAGCATTGACGAGTACATGGCCGAGCACAAGGTGGGCGACACCGTGTCGGGTCGCGTTGTTGAAGCGTCGCCGGCGATTGTCGATCTGGGAGAAGGCATCCGCGTTGCGTGCCGCGCAAGCTCAGCCCAGGCTGCGGCATCGGCACCCGCAAGCGACGCCAAGGCCGACCTTTCCTCGCTGTCCTCTCTGCTTCAGGCGCGATGGAAAGGCGCCGCCCCCGCGCCGAGCGCCAAGCCCGAACCGCTTCAGCCCGGCCAGATCCGCACCTTCAAGATCGTGAAGATCAATGCGGATGCCAAGCAAATCGAAGTGGAATTGGCGTAAAAATCGCGCCTTGCAAAGAAGGGTGCCCACCGCGGCGCTCTTCTTTGCGGCACTTTAGACACCCGGCCTCTATGTAACTTTTCCATCTTGCCAATCTCTTCGCATGGGTCTAGTTGCCGCCATGCGCCCCGCCATGTTTGACTTGAGGCCGAACGCGGAGAACACATGAATTACGTCCTTTCGCTCGATCAAGGCACCACCAGTTCGCGCGCCATCCTCTTTGACCACGCAGGCTCCATTGCAGCAGTGGCACAAAAGGAATTCACGCAGTTTTATCCGCAGCAGAGCTGGGTTGAGCACGACCCCATGGAGATCCTCACCAGCCAGATGGCCTGCGCCGTGGAAGCGCTGGGCAAGGTGGGGGCGAGGCCACGCGACCTGACAGCAATCGGAATCACCAACCAACGTGAAACCGTAATCATCTGGGACCGTGCGACGGGCAAGCCGATTCACCCTGCTATCGTCTGGCAGGACCGCCGAACCGCCGCCTTCTGCAGCGAACTAGAGAAGAGCGGCGCCGGCGACGACATCAGCAACCGCACCGGCCTCGTCATCGACCCTTACTTCTCAGCCACCAAGGTCCGCTGGATTCTCGAAAACGTGGCAGGCGCGCGCGCCCGTGCTGACCGCGGCGAGCTGGCTTTTGGCACCGTCGACAGCTGGCTCATCTGGCACCTCACCAGCGGCGCTCGGCACGTGACTGACGTGACCAACGCCTCCCGTACGCTGCTCTTCAATGTTGTTGAGGGCAAGTGGGACCCGGAGTTGCTGCGCATCTTCGGAATCCCGGAGAGTTTGCTGCCAGAGGTTGTGTGGTCAAGTGAACGCGTGGGCGAAGTGACGACTTCCCTCGGCCTTGGCGGCGTACCCATCGCCGGCATTGCGGGCGACCAGCAAGCCGCGCTCTTCGGACAACTCTGCTGGAATCCGGGCGAGGCAAAAAATACTTACGGCACCGGCTGCTTTCTGCTGCAGAACATCGGAACAGAATTCAAACGCTCGAAGCACAAACTGATTACCACGATCGCTGCCAGCACCCAACATCGACTCGAGTACGCCTTCGAAGGAAGCGTCTTCATCGGCGGCGCCGTGGTGCAGTGGCTCCGCGACAATCTTCGCCTCATCGGCTCCTCGGCGGAAGTCGAGGCTCTCGCTGCAGGCGAGCCCGACACTGGCGGCGTAGTATTCGTGCCCGCATTCGTTGGCCTGGGCGCACCGCACTGGGACCCCCACGCGGGCGGCTTGCTGATCGGACTTCGCCGGGACACCCGGCCGGGACACATTGCGCGCGCAGCACTTGAGAGCATCGCCTTTCAGGTAGCTGACGTGCTTAAAGCTGTTCAGAGCGAGACCAGCACACCGCTCGGCGCATTACGAGTGGATGGGGGCGCTGCCGTCAATGACCTACTTATGCAGTTCCAGGCAGATGTGCTCGGTGTACCTGTTGTCCGCCCACGCGTGACGGAAACGACCGCACTTGGCGCCGCGTATTTGGCCGGTCTTGCGGTTGGGTTCTGGAGCAGTCCTGACGATCTTCGCGCCAAGCGCCAGGACGATTTCCGCTTCGAGCCGAAGATGGAGAAAGCAGAATCCGCAGCGATGCAGGCTCGATGGCATCGCGCCGTCGAGCGGTCGAAGGGTTGGACTGAGTAAAACTCCGAGGACAATCATGAAGCGCGAAAATATGGTTCGCAATCTGCGCGAGAGGACGCAGCCGTGGGACATCGCTGTCATTGGCGGCGGCGCCACCGGCATGGGCGTTGCCGTGGATGCCGCGGCGCGGGGCTTTGACGTCGTCCTGGTCGAGGCGCACGACTTCGGCAAGGGCACCAGCAGCCGCTCCACCAAGCTTGTTCATGGCGGCGTCCGCTACCTGGAGCAAGGCAATGTATCGCTTGTCATGTCGGCACTCAAAGAGCGCGGGCTGCTGCGTCAGAATGCGCCCCACCTTGTCCACGATCTTGCGTTTGTGGTCCCGAATTATTCCTGGTGGGAAGCTCCTTTTTACGGCATCGGCCTCAAGCTCTATGACCTCCTGGCAGGTAAATATGGCTTTGGAGCATCGCGCCTGCTTTCAAAGGAAGAAACGCTCGAACGCCTTCCTTCTCTTGAGCCGGAAGAATTGCGCGGCGGAGTCGTCTACTATGACGGCCAGTTTGACGACGCCCGCCTGCTCATCCACCTTGCCATGACCGCGGCGGAACACGGCGCGACTCTGATAAATTATTGCCCCGCGACTGGCTTGATGCGCGACGCCGATGGCTACGTGAATGGCCTCACAGCACGCGACGAAGAGACCGGCGAAGAGTTCACTGTCAACGCGCGCATCGTGGTGAATGCGACCGGTGTATTTACAGATTCCGTCCGTCGCATGGCCGATCCAGAGGCCGAGCAGTTGGTCGTCACCAGCCAGGGCATTCACCTTGTCTTCGATCCCAGCTTTCTTCGCAGCCAGACGGCGCTCATGGTTCCGAAAACCAGCGATGGGCGCGTGCTTTTCGTGATTCCGTGGCATGGCCACGCTGTGGCGGGAACCACAGACACGCCCGTCGATGCGCCAAGCCTTGAGCCCCGCGCCCTCGACGAAGAGATCGATTTTATTCTCGAGACCGCCGGCCGCTATCTGAGTCGTCCTCCAACCCGCGCCGATGTACTCAGCGTCTACGTCGGACTGCGTCCACTGGTCAAGGGTGATGGCAAAACATCGGCACTCTCGCGCGATCACGTCATCGATGTCGACCGCTCCGGTCTACTCACCATCACCGGCGGAAAATGGACCACCTACCGCCACATGGCCGAGGATTGCGTGGATCATGCCATTACTCTCGGCAAGTTGCGCGACGAGCCGTGCACGACGAAAAATCTCCGTATACACGGCTACATCGAGAACTCCGGCGAACTGGGCGATCTCGAGGTCTACGGAGCGGACGCCAGGGAGATCATCTCCCTCGTTGCAGCCGATCCCGCCCTCGGCGAGAGGCTCCATCCGGCCCTTCCCGTCATCGGCGCCGAGATCGTTTGGGCGACCCGCGAAGAGATGGCGCGAACCGTCGAAGATGCCTTGGCCCGCAGAACGCGAGCTCTCTTCCTGAACGCAAGCGCCGCCACTGCAATGGCCGAAGCCGCGGCCAACCTGATGGCGCGGGAATTGAATCGCAATCAGGATTGGGCCATCTCACAAATCAGCGCATTCCGCCAACTCGCGCAACAATACTGGGTCAAGTAGCCGAGTCAAGTTACAAGGAGGTCCGAATGGCAGTAAATTGTATGCATGTTGCAGAGCATGTAAAAAAGGTCAAACCGCACACCAAGGGTTGTGAAGAGTGCCTCAAGACTGGCGACACGTGGATTCACCTGCGCATGTGCCTCGAATGCGGCCACGTTGGCTGCTGCGACTCCTCCAAGAATCGCCGCGCGCGCGCGCATTTTCACTCGACTCATCACCCGATCGTCAAATCAGCAGAGCGCGGCGAGGATTGGAGTTGGTGCTTCATCGACGAGGTCTATCTTTAATTCTTCGACACACAAGCAGGGCCGACGGTAGCCGGCCCTGTCTTACATTCATTTAGAAAGCTGCTACCGCACGTCCCCGATATAGACCCCGAACGGCTGCAGTTGCACAGCCTCGAGCGATACTGCATCGCTTCCCCCAGGCGACTTCAACAGCGTCTTCGCATGGCTCCCTTTCAACCCTGCACCGCCTCCAGTGAGATTCACCGTCTGCGGCTCGGCCGTGAAGTTGCAGGCCACCACCACCTGCGACCCGTCCGCACCTTTGCGCATCCAACTCAGCACCTTGGTATTTGCTTCGTCGAGCATCACGTTATCGCCCGCGGCAAGCGCCACATTCGTCTTCTTGAGAGCGATCAGTTTCCGATACCAATCCAGCATCGAATCGTGATCCTTTTCCTGCGCGCTCACGTTCACAGTCGAATAGGTGGATGGAACTGGCAGCCACGGCGTGTTCTTTGAAAAGCCGGCGTTCGTCGTAGCATTCCATTGCATCGGAGTCCGCTCGCCGTCGCGGCCCTTGTCCTTCGGCCAGCCAGTCAGGCCCACGGGATCCTTCACGTCTTCCTTTCGTGTAGGCGGCGTGGTCTTCATTCCGATTTCGTCGCCGTAGTAAAACAGCGATGCGCCGCGGCTGGCAAACAGCATGGTCGCAATCATGCGCTCGATCTCGGTGTTGTGCGCCCCATCGCCATAGCGCACATCCAGTCGCGCATTGTCGTGGTTGTCGAACACCAGAAGCGGAATGTTCCCTTCGAGTTTGGTCTCCGCATCATTCAGCTTTTCGCGAAACGTCTGCACGTCCAGCTTGTTGATGAACCCGATCTGCGTATCCATCGGGAGCTGAAACTCCGGCTTGCCCGGCGGCCCGTACTGCTTGGCCAACTCTGCAATGTTCGGCAGATAGGTCTCGCCGATGAAAACGCGAGTTCCGGGAAACACATCCGGCTTGAACGAATCCGCCACCGCGCGCATCTCCTGCATTACCGGATGCACGCCAGGCAGGTTGTTGGTCATGGTGTCGTTGATCGCCACGTCCCCGTAGGAATTCAGATATGACTTGCCGTCCTTGTCTTTCAGGGCTTCGTCGTCGCGCATTTCCGGATCTTCAAACAGAGTCGTGATGGCATCAAACCGAAAACCTGCCACGCCCTTCTTCATCCAGAACCGGAGGATGTCTTTGAAGGCCTCGTGCACCTTGGGATTGTTCCAATTGAAATCCGGCTGCTGGATATAAAATTTGTGGTAGTAGTACTGCCGCGTCTTCTCGTCCCACTCCCACGCCGAGTGGCCGAAGTCCGACTGCCAGTTGTTCGGCACCTCGCCCTTGTCCGTGGCAGTCTGGCCCTTGCCGTCGTGCCACATGTACCAGTCGCGGTAAGGATTGTCCTTCGATGAGCGCGACTCCAAAAACCACTTGTGCTTGTCCGACGAGTGGTTCATCACCATATCCATCAAAATACGGATTTGGTGCTTCTTCGCCTCGGCCACCAGCCGATCGAAGTCCGCCATGGTCCCGTATTGCGGATCGATGGCCTCGTAATCGGAAATGTCGTAGCCGAAGTCCACCTGCGGCGATGGATAACAAGGCGACAACCAGATTGCATCCACGCCAAGTTTCTCGAGGTAATCGAGGTGCTCGGTGATCCCGTTCAGGTCGCCGATCCCGTCGCCGTTTGTGTCTTGGAAACTCCGCGGATAGATCTCGTACAGCACCGCGTTCTTCCACCAGTTTTCAAGGTTCGATTTCGAAGCGGCGCTAGATGTTTGCGCGCTCCCTTCAGACGTGTTTTGCCCGTGCGCAGCCAATGCGCCCACCCCCACAATGAGAGCGAGTCCGCAGGCCGCCATGCGTTTGGTCCAGTGCATTGCGGTCTCCTGTTGTGTGTGCCCGTTGCTCGTGGATTCGGCAACGGTGTAACGGGAGAAAATTATCACATTCGGCGCGGGTCTGGCAGTGAGTATCCGCAGCCGCACCGGCGGTTTTCGGGGTATCCGGCGGCGTTATTGCTTCGTACTGCCCGGCTTCTCTGGCGAGGTTTCCTTCATCCGCCCAAAGTCGATACCAACCTCGGGCGCATCTCTCATCCCGCGCACATGAATCGGGACCAGCGTACCGGAACCGCCCCTGCTGAAGTAATGGTCAACCGGCTTGAGCAGGATGCCCTTCCATCCTCCAACCATTTTCGAGACCTTCGCCTCCATGCGCGCCGTGCCTTCAAAGCTCAACTTGCCATCCAGCGCATAAGAGCCATTCAGAGCGATATCCGCGCCTGGCACCGAGTAGCGAAGATCGGGAAGCGTGATCACCCCATGGTTAACATGAAAGCTCCCCTCCATCTCCGACGAAATCGAATTGGCATCCGTTGTCTTCATAGCACTCGGCCTGCCCTGGCCGCGCAAACTTAATTCCTCTATCCGGTCCTGAATCTTCTGGTTCGCGAAATGTGTATTGGCCATCTTGAAATCGCCGTCCAGTTTGATGCGCAGCTGTACAGGCTCGCCTCCCGGCGGAAGATGCAAGAATGCGTGCGCTGCCAGATCTCCCGTCAGCTGAGGAGTGGATGAGCGGCCCACCAGGCCCATGAAGTCTTCCAAGTTCCCGTGATCGATCTCAACCTTCAGATCAATCAGGCGTCCCGTCTGTTCTGGCTTTGGCGACAAAACTGACGGCGCTGTCCCCGGCATCAGCACACGAACGACTTTCCCATGGGTGGTAAAGTGCGATCGCCCCAGCGTCGCATCCACCGGTTCCAGCCACGTGTCTCCATCCGTACCATCCACGCGCGCATGAAAATCCACATGCAGCGGCACCGGGTTCCCAAAGCCCGTTAGCCGGAAATCTGGCACTTTCGACTCGCCATCCACCACCAGTTGCCGCAGCGTGCCCGCATAGTTTCCGCTTGAGGAAAGTATCCCGGCAATTCCGTTGAACGTGCTCAGATCCGCATGCTCGAAGTGATATTTGCCGCTCACCGACGACTCGCCCGGGTCAGCCA
>JANXQR010000150.1 GCA_025353435.1 Acidobacteriota bacterium
TCTGCGCACGCGCTCGCATGGCCACTGGATCATTGCGCGCCGTTCGCAGGACGGCAAGTACTGGTTTGCGGCGGTGGGGCTCTCGTACCGGATTCAAATCTGGACATTTCTGCCGTACTACTTTCTCGTGATTGGAGCCACGGCGGCGATGGTGTGGCTGGTTGCGGTGGGAGTGGTGATGCCCATTCGCAGGATTGCGAATTTGATTGCGGCGTTCGGGCAGGGCGACCTCTCGGTGCGTGTGAAGACCCGAAGGCCTGACGAGATTGGTCAGTTGGGGCGATCGTTCAACCAGATGGCGGAGAGGCTGGAGCGTCTGATCGTGAGCGAACGAAGGCTGCTGGGCGATATCTCGCATGAGCTGCGGTCGCCACTGGCGCGACTGAAATTTGCGCTGAAATTGGCTCGCACTTCGCAAGACACCAAAACGGCAATCGACCGCATTGAGAAGGATGTGGATCGTATTGCTTCCCTGGTGTCGGACATTGTGGAGATCACGTTTCTGGAGGGCGACCCGGCGCTTCGCGGCACTGAGACGGTGCGCATTGCGGACGTTGTGGAGGACGTGGTGCGCGACTGCGCGCTGGAAGCTGATGCGCGCGGATGCCGAATCGAATTCATGGGCAGCGTGGACGGACTCGTGCTGGGGAGCCGCGAACTGTTTCGACGCGCGATTGAAAACGTGCTGCGCAATGCAGTCCGTTATTCGCCGGAAGCCACGGCGATCCTGGTGTACTTGTCGGAGAAGCAGGGATCTGCGGTCATAGTGGTTCGCGATCATGGTCCGGGTGTTCCTGAAGAAATGCTGGTGCGCATCTTCGATCCATTCTTTCGCGTGGAAGAAGCGCGAACGCCGAACGGCGGCGGCTCGGGGCTGGGGCTGTCGATTGCGAAGCGCGCCATGCAGGCGCATCACGGAACGATTGCGGCGGAAAATGCGAATCCGGGGCTGCGCGTGACTCTCGCCATTCCGCTGATGAGCGGTCCAGGCGCGAATCAACAGTAAGCGTGTTGAGCGTGATGCTGATCACGTTGTGTGCGTAAATACCGCGTCAATATTGGCGATTTACATTTCTTAAGGTTCATTGTGCACCGCCGAGCGTTGTAATCGTACTAATGCCTCTCTCCTACGGGAGAATCCACCGAGGCGTTCAAGGAGTTACTCGTGAAGCGTCTTTCCTATTGCGCACTTATTCTTGCTTTGTTGTCGGTCCCTGCGTTCGCGGCAAAGAATTCTCAGACCGTGAACTTTTCTGACGCGGTAACGGTTGGAAGCACACAGCTGCCCGCGGGCGAATACAAGGTGACCTGGGACGGCACCGGATCGAGCGTGCAGGTGACTCTTGAGCAAAAGGGCAAATCACATCCCGCGACCGCGACAGTGGCTGCAAAGGTTGTGGATACGAAGAACGGCCGCAGCGGATTCACCATTGACAGCAAGGGCGGCGTGAACACGGTGAAGACCATCCAGTTCAGCAAGTTCGACATGGATTTGACCGGCTCTACCGCACACGGGGAGTAATGCCCGCTCGATCGCCGAGATTTTTGAGTGCCGCGGACTCGAAGTCCGCGCCTGAACGACAACCGTTTTCTCACCCTTTGAGCCTACCGAAACCTTCCCCGGGTCATCCGGGGAGGGATTTTTTTGGGAATTTGCAGAAGAGATGGTCGATTTTTGTGGCCCGCGGAAGCGTCGGAGATCAGCTGGGGTTGGAATTGGGGTTATTTCCGGGTATACTGAGAGTTCGGCAAGCCGAGGGCGGCGTGTGTTTCTGCGCCCCTCACAGCTAGTCTGTTCCGCATTGGCCCGCACTGGAATAGACGGGATAGCCGGGCGAGTCATTACTAAGCGCCCCGGGTGGTGGCTGCAGCCGAACTATCTACCGAGGATTTGGCCACCGAGGAATCGGACAGCAAAGGATTTGGAGCAAAGTCATGGCACAGGTTTGTGATGTTTGCGGCAAAGGGCCGCAGTTCGGCAACAACATTTCTCATGCGCACAACGTTTCGCGTCGGCGCTGGAACGTGAATCTGCAGGCAGTCAAGGCGCTTGTCAACGGAAATGCGAAACGCATTCGCGTATGCACCAGCTGCATCAAGGCCGGCAAAATCGCCAAGGCGTAAGCCGCATTCCGCTTCATGGAACAGGACCCCGTCTTCGGACGGGGTTTTTTCGTGAAGGAAGTACAGGCGGTCAACGAGTACAGGCGGTCAAAGGTGGCCCCAATGCATTAGGATTGCGGGGATTCCAAGGAGTGTCCGCATGGATCGTCGTACGTTTGCGCAAGCCCTGGCCACCGCCGCCCTGGCCGCCGCCGCCCCGGCATTGCCGGCTGCCGAGAACATTTCGCCCGAAGCCGCCTCGGGGGAGACGCCTTTTCCTTTGTCGGTCATGCTTTGGACGGTGTTCAACGACTTGCCGTTCGAGCAGCGCCTAGCGAAGGTGGCCGAGGCCGGCTACAAAAATGTGCAGCTGGTGGGCGAGTACGGCAAGTGGACGGATGCCGAGTTCGAGGCCGCCAATGCGGCCCGCAAAAAGCTGGGCATCCACTTCGACGCAACTGCGGGAATGCGGCACGGGGTGGGCGATCCGGCCAGCCGCGATGCCTACCTCGCCGACCTAGAGCAGGCGCTGGTGCCGATGAAGACGCTTGAATGCCCGGCAATGATTGTGATGTCCGGGAACGTGGTGGAAGGGCTTTCCCGCAAGGAACAGCACCAGAGTTGCATCGACGGGCTCAAGCGCGGCGCGGCGCTGGTGGAAGGTAAGCAGATTGGCGGCGAACCGGTGCGGCTCCTCCTGGAATGCATCGACCCCGAAGAGAATCCGCGCTACTATTTGCAATCTGCGGCCGAGGGCATGGATATCGTGCGCGCGGTGAATCACCCGCAAGTGCAGTTTCTCTACGACATGTTCCACGAGCAGATCGCCGAAGGAAACCTGATTGAGAAGCTCGAGAAGAACATCGATGTAGTGGGGCTGATCCACGTGGCCGATGTGCCGGGGCGGCATGAGCCCGGCACCGGCGAAATCAACTACGACAGCGTCTATCGCAAGCTTGCGGAGCTGAAATACCAGCACAACGTGGCCATGGAGTTCAAGCCGCTGGGCGATGCGGTGGCGGCGCTGAAGAAGGCGCGCCTAGGCGTGCATGCGGCATTGCGCGGATAAGCAACAATCCGCGCACCATGTCGATTTGAAAACTGGTTATTCGCCCCGCAATGCTCGCATGGGATCGATGGATGCCGCCCGAAGCGCGGGCAGACCCGAAGCTGCCACTGCCAGCAGCAATACGCTGACCGCGGCAACTGACATCACCAGCGGATCGAAGGGGCTCACTCCGAAGAGCAGCGAGCGCAGCAGTGTTGAAGCTGCCGCTGCCCCTGCCAATCCGATGATGCATCCAATCACGGCCAACTTCGCTCCTGATTGCAGAACCAGCCGGATGATGGAGCCACGCTGCGAGCCCAGGGCCATGCGGATGGCCATCTCCTGGACACGCGATGCGACGGAGAATGCGATCACGCTGTAAATGCCCAGAATGGCAAGCAGCACGGCTGCGAACGCAAAACTTCCGATGAGCACGGTGTTGAAGCGACGAGGCGCCTCGCTTTGCGCCAGCGCCTCTTCCATGGTTTGAACCTGCGTGAGAGGAAGCAGCGGATCGAGGGACCGCACGGTTGCGCGCAGCGCGTTTTCCATTTGCTCCGGCGGCATTGCGGACCGCAACACGATGTATCCGCCATTTCCATTCAGGTCGGTGGCGGGAGAGGCCAGGGCCCCGACGGCGTCTTCCAACTGGTCGACCGGCATGTAGTATTGTTCCTTCGACGGCTCATCGGGTGAGGACAGCTTGACGTCGGCGACTTCTCCAACCACGGTCATCCACGGCGTTTGCATTTCTGCGGTGCCAATGCGAAGGTGCTTGCCGACTGGGTCCTGGCCGGGCCAGAAATGCTGAGCCAGCTGGTGATTCACAACCAGCACGAGTTGCGAGCCGTGGCGGTCTGCATCATTGAACAGCCTACCGCGCAATAGTGGAATCTCAGTAGCTGCGAAGAAATTGCCAATTACCGAAGACGTTGTGGCAAGGTTCATGTCGGCGCCCTTTGGCGGTGTGTAGCCCTCCACCACAAAGGTTTGGTTGTTGTTGGCGCCTTTCGTCGGCAGGGTGCCTGTCAGCCCCGTTGCAGTGACCCCCGGAAGTGCGTTCAACCGGCTCAATAGCTCGCGATTGAAGGTATCGATCTGCGATTGCTTTTCGTACTGCTTCTGGGGAAGGGAGTACGCTGCCGTGGTGACGTGTTGCGGCTGGAATCCGAGGTCAACCGTACGCATCTTCTCAAAGCTGCGCAGCAACAGAAACGAAGCGGTAAGCAGGACCAGGGCAATCGCAATCTCCGCCACCACGAGAGTCGATCGCAACCGTGCGTGACCACCGCCCTCAGAGCCGCTTCTGCCGCCTTCTTTCAGATTGGCGTTCACATTGGTCCGCAGCGCGGCAAAGGCTGGAGCAAGGCCGCACAACATGCCTGTAACTACGCCCAGGAGAAGTGCAAATCCCACCACCGGCCAGTTGAGCCCGATCTCGCTTATGCGGGGCAGGCTCTCAGGCAACATGCTCTTGCCCACCTTGAGAGCCACCGCCGCCATCATTAGACCGAGCGCGCCGCCGCTGACGCTCAGGACCATGCTCTCAAGAAGTGCCTGGCGCAGCAAAGCGAAGGCACGGGCGCCGAGCGCAAGCCGAACCGCGATCTCGCGTTGTCGGCGGATGGCGCGGACCAGCATCAGGCCTGCGAGGTTGACGCACGCGATCAGCAGCACCACGCCCACCGCCAGAAACAGCATGTGCAACAGCGGCTTGGCCTGCTCGGTGGTCTCCAGCTGCAATGGCCGAACGACCGCGCTGATGCGCAGGTTCGCCATCATGGCGGGGTAGTTGCGCATGATTTCCTGGGCCACGGTTTCGGCATCGCTTTCGGCCTGTTTGGGCGAGACGCCGGGCTTCAGGCGGCCCACCATCTGGTAGCTCCAGTTTGTGGCTGAACCCTCCGTCAGCTCAGGCGGCGCGAAACTCATCGGTACCCACAATTCGGCGCGGTTCAACTGGCCGGCGATGAGGGGAAACTCGAAATTGCGCGGCATGACGCCGATCACGATGTATGGCTTGCGGTCGAGCAGAATCTTGGTCCCAAGGATTTGCGGGTCGCTATGATACCGGCTCACCCAGGTTGAGTAGCTCAAAACCGTGACCTGCTGGCTGTGCTCGTCTTCGTCGGCGGTAAAGACTCTTCCCAACTGCGGATTGACTCCGAGCGCCGGAAAGACTCCAGCGGTGAGCCGTGTTGCGTTGATTTGTGCCGGCTCGCCGTTTCCGGAGAGCTCGTAACCCGCTCCCTGGTAGCCGCCCAATGCCGAGAATCCGTGGGTCTGGCGCGTGTAGCCTTTGATGTCGGGGACGGTAACGCCCACTTCGTTATCTCCACCGACATTGACCCCTGCGAGCTTGTCCCCCAAAACCATCAACCGGTCGGAATCAGGAAATGGGAGCGGTCGAAGCAGCACAGCTTCCACGATCGAGAAGATCGCGGTGGTGGCGCCGATGCCGAACGCGAGCATCAGTACGGCCGTAATCGCAAATCCGGGCGATTTGGCCAGTTGGCGCAACACAAAGCGAAGATCAGAGAGCAATTTCGGCATGAGGATCTCCTCGGGGAATCGGACTATGAAATGAGTGCAGTTATTCGGCCAGATCGATGACCTGTAAGTCGCTTTGAACCAGCACTTAAGATCGACGATTTGGTCGAATGCAGCCCTGCTGTGTTCGATCGCGAAATGGCTGTTCGCAATCGGACACCTCGCGCAATTCTTCAGGCACGGCGTAGATACGGATTCGCGGCGGGCGCGGTTCAATTTTCTGTTGAGAGGTTGAATCGGAGGACGTTTGGATTAGTGCAATGCTGCGATTTCCAGTTCTTCGCGAGTGTAGCGCGGAGTGATGTGTTGCGAGCAGTTCCAGTCGAATCCCACCACATCCAGCACAAAGATGCACTCGACGTGCGCGCCGGGCTCGGTGATGAGCCGCGATTCGATTGCCGGGTTTTCGCCGGGCTTGAGAATGCGTCCGTGGCCGATGATCTTGAGGCGTGTGCGGCCGGGGTAGTCCATCAGGAACAGCGCAAAGCGGTCATTCACGCTCAGGTTGCCGGTGGTGACGTACTGCTTGTTGCCCGAATAATCCGCGAAGGCCAGAGTGCTTTTGTCGATCATCGTTAGAATGCCCAAGGGGCCGCCGCGATGCTGGATGTAAGGCCAGCCGTCCGGCGTGACGGTGGCGATGTAGAAGCTGTCGCGCAGAGCGATGAAGTCTGATTCGTCTGGCCCAAGCGCCTGCTCACCGAGGCCCGCGGCGGTCATGCGTTCGTAGGTTGCCCGCGATCCGTACTCCTTCTGGAGCTTTTTGACGGGGTCGGAGAACAGCACTTTCGCAAAGGTGTGAGGCACGGTGCGTGCTCCTTTTTGGGTTGGCAGCCTGCGGAAGAGATACCCTGGCGTGCCGGAAAGATTCACGATACGCCGAATTCGAAGAGCCGATGTGATTCATATCGCACCGAAAACTGGCCAGCCCCGGCAGGGAATGTACCCGGCCGGGGCTGTCGTTTGCTGCACCAACAACGAAGACCTGTCGTTGGGAATTGAGGATTCGGCAAAAGGACCTGTAAGCCGAATTCTGTCGTGTGCGGTCATTCCTCTAGGCGCCGCGTTGCCGCGGACACTCATCAGCGACCTACCCGGAGGTTTCGGCGTGTTCTGGAGCCGCCTGAACGCATCGGGCCGATGCGCAGCGCCGCCTGGCTCCAGGCGACTGCTTCCCCCCCTATTTGGTCTTGCTCCATGTGGGGTTTACCTTGCCCCCGGCCTCACGGTCGGAGCGGTGCGCTCTTACCGCACCATTTCACCCTTACCGAACAGGCGAGGTCTGAAGACCAAGCCCGTCCGGCGGTATATTTTCTGTGGCACTAGCCGTCCACGGGCCTTGAAGCCCGCGTCCCGGACGTTATCCGGCACACTGCCCTGCGGAGTTCGGACTTTCCTCCCCCGGCGGACAGCGCTCGCGCGCAGCCACCGGCAGCGACCGCCCGGTCCTCCTGCCAGAGTTAGTTTACCGCGAAATGGTGCTCCGTCTTCAGGTCAGCCCGACTTGGGCATTTCGGAAAGGACCCGCCGAACAATCACTTGCAATTCCGGTATGTCTTCTTCCACGGTGTCCCAGACCATGGTAAGGCTGACGGCAAAGTAGCCGTGCGCCACTCTGTTCCGCATTCCGTAAATGTGCGCGAATGGGATTTCGGGGTTCCGTGTCACAATTTCCGGATCTGCCTCGATAAGGTTGTTCGCTGCTTCTCCGATGATTTCGATGTTGCGTATCACCCCATCCTGAACGAGCGAGTCTGCCAGGAATTGCTCCTTGGTAACGCGATGGGTGTAGCGAAGGATTTTGTCAGATGCCTCCAGGATATGTAAGAGGAAGTCTCTTGGGCCCAGGTCGCTCTTGTTCAAAGTGACACCGCTTCAGCGAGCACCTTCCCACGAAATCGGGGATGCAATTCCTCGGCTGTACGCAAATCGACCTTGACCCCCGCGGCCGCAGCCAGCTCAGCCTGCAGACGTTCCATAGCAAGTAGGCTGGCTCTGGGCGCGGGATCCACCAGGATATCCAGGTCGCTGTCTTCTCGGTCCTCACCGCGCGCCGCGCTCCCAAACACGCGAGGATTCCCCATGCCGGCTTCGTACACCAGGCGGCGAATGGTTTCGCGATGGAGCTGAAGCACTTCGGATGGCCGCATCGCTTGACTTTCTCCCTGGGGCAAGTTTACCGCGAATCAGCCGCCATATCGTCCCGGACCCGGCTGACTTCAGAAACAATGCATCCGGGTAACATGTATGGCAATCTAGAACCTGCAGCCCCAATCGACTTTTCCCTAGCATTCCCAACTTTCGGGCTGTCATCCCGATGAACGAAGGAGAATCAATGAAGATTGTCACGATGATTGCCCGTATCCTGCTGGGCCTGGTGTTTGTGGTCTTCGGAGCGGACAAGCTCCACCACTTCATCCCTCAGGGACAGATGCCCGGCGGAGCAGCGGGTGAATTCATCCACGCGATGATGACCACGAAGTACATGTTTGTGATTGGCCTTTTTGAGTTTGCGGGCGGCTTCCTGGTGCTCATCAACCGGTATCTCGCCGTCGGCCTCTGTCTGCTGGGCCCGGTCATTGTGAACATCATGCTGGTGGACATTCTCATGATGCATGATGGACTGCCGGTGGGAATCGTGGTCACGTTGCTGTGGTTCCTGATCTTTTGGCCGGTACGCGGGGTTTTCAGTGGAATCTTTCAGGCAAAGGTAAATTCCTGAACCTTACCGGAGGGGACACGCTCCAGAGCCCGAAACTACAATGGATGGGGCGATGATTCAGTACCTCTATCTCGGGCGGGTGGATTACGGTGAGGCGCTCCGGCTGCAACAAGAGCTGGTGGAGCTGCGCCGCGAAGACCGCATTGGCAATGTGCTGTTGCTGTTGGAGCATCCGCCGGTGCTGACGCTG
>JANXQR010000156.1 GCA_025353435.1 Acidobacteriota bacterium
TACAGAACCTCTGCCGACGATGCCCTTGAAACCGTCGACGCCATCGAGCAGCTCGGCCGCCGCGCCTTCGCGATCGAGTGCAACGTTCGCTCCGAAGGTTCAATCCGCGTGGCCGTGACAGCAGCTGTTTCGCGCCACAAGCGACTCGACATTCTGGTGAACAACGCCGCCCTGTTCGAGACCGCGCCGCTCGATCAGCTGTCTGTTGCCCAGTGGGACGCGGTCCTCGAGACCAACACCCGCGGCCCCTTCCTGGTCGCGCGCGAAGCCCTGCCGCACCTCCGCACCACACGCGGCCGCATCATCAATATGGGTTCGCTGGGCGGAATTCGCCCCTGGGCCGGCCACGCCCACTACTGCGCATCGAAAGCCGCGGTCCACATGCTGACTCAAGCCATGGCCCGCGCCTTCGCGCCAGAAGTCGCCGTGAACTGCGTGGCTCCTGGCTGGATTGAGATGGAGAAAGAGCAGGGAACTGCTGCGTCCCGCTTCGCTGCCAGAACTCCCATGCAGCGCAACGGCAAGGCGGATGATGTGGCCAAGGCTGTCCTCTACTTTGCGGCCAGCGCCCCGTTTGTTACCGGCCAGATCCTCACCGTCGACGGCGGCCTCGGACTTTAGGGCTACTTGGTCGTCAGGGCTCCTACCATTGATTCGAAGATCTTCCAGCCGTCGGCGGAGCCAAGAATTTGTTCGCTGGACCGGTCAGGGTGAGGCATCATTCCCAGCACGTTGCGGCCCTCATTCAGAATGCCGGCGATATTGCTCAGCGAGCCGTTGGGGTTCGCTTCCGCCGTAATTTCGCCCGGTGGGGTGGCGTAGCGGAAGGCTATGCGGTCTTCGGCTTCGAGGCGCTTCAGATCTTCCGGTGTGCAGAAGTAATTTCCTTCCATGTGGCCGATGGGAATCTTGAGAACATCGCCCTTTTGCAAGGTGCTGGTAAACGGGCTGTTGGTCGTTTCCGTGCGCAGGTGGACTTGCTTGCAGATGTACTTGAGGCCGGCGTTGCGCATCAGCGCGCCGGGGAGCAGGCCGGCTTCGGTGAGGATTTGGAAGCCGTTGCAAATGCCCAGAACCAGGCCGCCGCCGGCTGCGAATTTCTGCACCGCACCCATGACTGGCGAGAAGCGCGCGATAGCGCCGGTGCGGAGGTAGTCGCCGTAGGCAAAGCCGCCGGGGACCAAAACCGCGTCCACGCCCTGCAGGTCTTCCGAGTCGTGCCAGAGGAAAGTGACGGGCTGTTTGGCGATCTCGGCAATCACGTTGTAGGTGTCGTGGTCGCAGTTGGAACCGGGAAAGACGAGAACTCCGAATTTCATGTCAATAGCCTACCAGTCTGGTTGCGTTGGTGCATATTTGCACCGGATTTGGTGAAAAAGATACTTTCGCGCGCAAAATAAAAACGACCATGTTCTTTGCACTCATGCGATTACACACCGAAAAGGGGGGAATTTCGGCCCAATGTGATTTGAATCACAAGTGGACAGTGAACGGTGCACCGTGAACAGGTAAAGCCGGTGATTGAGTGAAGAGGTGCATAAGAGCGAGGGTAGAGGGTATTGAGGGTCCTCCCAGCCGAGTTTGTGCGGTGCTTCCATCTATTGCTCCTGACTTGCGCGTGACATGAAAAAAGCCCGCTGGTTAGCGGGCTTTTTTATCTCTATTTAAAGTATGACAGATCCCGTGAATTAATAATGGATTTTGACAAACTATTTTGCGTTGATGCTAAAGGGGTTACAAAGTATTTTTCGCTTTGCCTATTGACAAGTTTTCCACAGGGTCAGGTTTTGACCTTGGAATTGAGGGCAGGGCAGCGGTTTTCGCGAAGCGCCTCAGACCCGAGGGTTCCGCGCGTCTTTGACTTAGCGCCCAAGTTGGGATACCGCGAATCCGCGCCAGCGGGGAAGCCTTTACCAGGGCAACGGCTCCAAATCCGGCTCAACCCAAACTCGCCTTGCCTCCACGGAAAATAACCGTTCCCGCGACCAATACGCGAACACCCAATCGGACCGCCCCAGCCGCGACGCCATCAACTCATTCACGACCGCAAACAGCGGCGTGCCCGTGCGCTCCAACCGAAACGCCCGCGCCGCCCGCAAGGACACCTGCGCAATCGTTTCGTGATAGCCGCTGGTATCGGAATTGATGGTTCCGGTGGCCTCGTTGTACGCGCGAATCAGGCCGGGCAGCATCTCCGCCACCTCCTCCATCGGACGGCTCTCCATCAACCACCGAGTCGCCGCAAAGTGGGCCGCATGCGTCCACTGCGGCTTGGGCAAGGTGCGCGCCATGAGCCCGCGCCCGATCGTCG
>JANXQR010000164.1 GCA_025353435.1 Acidobacteriota bacterium
GTCAGGTTGAAGAGCCCGTGAAATTGCGAGTCGATGGTGTGCTGCTGGATGAAGCGCCACTGCTCGAGAAAGCGCTGGAAGTAGATGGAGTTTTGGCTGCCGTAGCGTTCGTGCATCAACAACAGCGCATTGAGGCCTTCGGCCTGCACCCACCACTCCTTCGCTGTGTCTTCGGGCTTGCCGAATGTGGTGCCGTACTGGAAGAAGCCGCCATTCGTTGCGTCCCAACCGTAGGCGAGCGCGTGGTCAGCGAGCATTTTGGCCATGCGCTCGGTTGCGGGACTTGCAGTGTGATGCAGCAGTTCGTCGGTCTCGAGCATCAGGTAGGCGGTCTCGACATCGTGGCCGTAAGAGTCGTGATCGGGTATAGGCTGCCACGCGTTGGTGAAGTAGAGATTCATGACGCCGGGCGCAACGCTGATCTTGTCGCGCACGATGGCAAGCATCTCTTCGAGGCGCGCGCGCAACGTGGGATCGGGCCATACTTTGTAGAGCTCGGAGAATGCTTCAAGCAGGTGGATGTGGGTGTTCATCGACTTGTAGCCGATGGGGCCGATGATGTTGCCTTCGGACTGGCCGCTGGGTGCGTTGGGGCCGACAGGCGTGCCATCGCGTTCGAGCCATTCGAAGTAGCCACCGTGCTCGGCGTCGTGCGCGTGCCTATCGGTCCAGGCGAAGCCTTTCTTTGCGAGTTCGAGCGCATTCGGATCTTGCGTTGCCTGAAATGCGGCAGCGGCGCCGTAGATGCAGAAGCCTACTCCGTAGAGGTCTTTGTGATCGGTGAATTGCGGTGTAATGTGGCCGTCGTCGAGGCCCCAAAAGAAGCCGCCGTACTGCTTATCCCACATCACGTTTTGCAGATAGTTGACGCCCTGGCGGACGATGGGGAGAAACGCTTCCTTCTGCTCTGGCTCGCGAAGAACGACTTGCGCGGCGACCCACGTCATGCGGCCCTGGAAGACGGAGAATTTGCCGTCACTGGGGAGCGATTGCCAATGGCGCGCAAAGTGAGAATGGAAGCCGCCGTGCTGCTTGTCGACAGTGCGCGGAAACCAGACGTTGAGTACGTCGGTGTGCAGAGCGTTCTCGACTTCTCCGGCAAGCTTGAGGTAGCTGGCGCGCGTGGGTGTAGCGGACGTGGCTGGCTGCTGCGCGCAACAAGCGGCGGAAGAGAGCAGGAGAGCGAGAAGCGTGCGCTTGATCTGCAAGGGCGTGTGCCTTTCAGAGAGAACGACTCGCGGGCAATGGTAGCAGCAACGATCAGCCTGGTTGCACAGCCGCCAGATTCGGTGGTCAAGCGACGTGATCTTCTGCCTGCTGTCGAGCCTTTGATCTCCATAGCAGCCGTAGGGCGTCGGCGTGGATCGCGACCGCGATGAGACCTCCGAGCGCAGTGCACCATGCGCGGCGATGCGCGATGACGGAGCCGGGAATCTCATTGAGCGAGAGGAGGAAAACGATGTAGCCGGTGAGGGCGGTCGAAAAGAGGCCGTAATTTACGGCGTTGGTTGCGAAGGCGAGTAGCGCGAAGATCGCGGTGATGGCTGCGAGAATCTCAGGACGCGGCGCGACATGCGCGATAAATAGGCTGCCGAGCCATGCTCCGGCCAAGGTGCCGAGAATGCGGCCAGCGGCGCGGGTAAAGGTGTCGGCGATGCCGGGCCGTTGCACGAGCAATGCGGTCATGGGGATCCAGTAGCCGGACTGGATGCCGAGGCGACGGTAGACCTCAGTGGCCGCGAGCGTGGTGAGCAGCAGGCGCAGTGAGTAGCCGAATGCCTCATGGCTCGAAATAGTGGGGAGAAAGTTCGGCAGTTGGCGCAGGCGTTGGGTGATGGCCCAGTCTTCTTCATAGACCGAGTTGAAGACCGAGGTTGCGAACGTAAAGATGTCCTTGTGGAGATCGGGCATGAGGCGCAGTCCCGCCGATGTAAAGAGCAACTGGACGATGCCTCCGGCAGCGATAAGCCAGGCGCGGTCGATGCCTCCCCGGATTCCGGACGGGAACGCGGATGCGACGATCATGGCGACGAATGCCTGCTGACCCACCCACGCAACGCCCGCATTGCGCGTGCTGAGAACGCCATAGATCACTGCAGAGCCTCCTGCAGCAGCCAGGAGCCAGTAGTCGTGGTGGCCGGCGACGGTGCCTGCCAGGGCTGCGGTGGAAGTGGCAAAGACCGCGGCAATCATGGGGATAAGGCGCGAGTCGGCGATCTTCTGGTTGGCTCCGAATCCGATAACGAATGCTCCGCCGCCGGCGATCAATCCGGCACCGGGACGGCCGGCGAGGATTCCCGCAAACAGGCAGACCGCAACGGCGGCAGCGCTGACGAGGGGAAGACGGAATTGGAACTCACACCATTGAAAAGTGTAGAGTTCGGCGAGGAAATGAGCGTCCGGATCAGGGGCGCACGGGGACGCGTTGGCAGGGGAGGCCATTGCTCCCATTATTATGCAGGGCTGGCTGGATGGCACGATGAGAGGCGGGCGCGCATGTCAGGATCTTGCCGTCACCACAAGGCGGAAGGTACTACACGAGGTGTCCCGCCGACCCTGTTTTGGGCGACGGAACACTTCGCGGCGGCCCTGGGGGAGGGCAACTGTAAGCCGGCGCACTAGCACCGACAATTTTTCGGCGTGGCCTCAAGCATTCGAAAGTGCTCAAGGAGAGTCCAGCCAACTGCTTGAATTCAGTAGTGAGAACGAACCGGGGAGGGCCCATGATGCGGAAAATCTGTGGACCGAGGCAAGAACAATCCTACGATCCGATGACCTGTTACGGGGAAGCCTGAGATTAA
Organism: Acidobacteriota bacterium; assembly: GCA_025353435.1. Classification (GTDB taxonomy): domain Bacteria; phylum Acidobacteriota; class Terriglobia; order Terriglobales; family Acidobacteriaceae; genus Telmatobacter. The sequence goes on from JANXQR010000164.1 coordinate 2,802, forward strand.
CGCAGTTTTGCTCCAAGGGCAAAGAAAATCTTTTCTTGTTTCGCTAGCTGGTGTGGTCGAGGAGAATTTTCCAGCCCTGCGGGTCTTTGCGCCAGACGAGCGAGAAGATGCCGTCGTCCTTCTGGGCCTCGCCCTTCTCGGTGCGCTGGAGGTGGAAGCGGCCGGTGACGACGGCCAATTCCGTCTTTCCGCAGGAGCCGGGCAGCAAGCGCACTTCGAGATCGTTGAACGTGAGGGTGCCCATCTGCACTCGGTTGCTGTAGGCGCGCTGGTAACGCTCCAGAATGGGCCGGAAACCCTTCCCGATGGAAGTGCCGATGAAAGTGGTTTCGGCGGAATCCTCGTAGGCCTTCATGAAGTCGGGAATGTCGCCGCGGTTCCACGCTGCGACCTGGGCGGCGATGACGGCGCGGATTGCGGATTCGTCGGTCACCTGCGGTGGGGCGGGCGTCGCCTGAGCGGCGAGGGCGGAATTGCCAACAACCAGCAGAGTCAGTGCAAACAGAAAGGTACGCAAGAGGCGGCCTCCTGGGCTCAACGATTCTGCGATCAGCTTACAATGATGGCATGTCGACTGCTCTTTCCGAATCGCCATTTCGCGTGGTTCACACGGTTTGTTCACACGATTGCCCGGACAGTTGCGCGGTGCTTGTGACGGTTGACGGCAATGGCCGGGCGGTGAAGGTGCAGGGTGATCCTTCGCAGCCCGTGACCAATGGATTCCTCTGCGGAAAAGTGGCGAAATATTTGGATCGCGTGTACGCACCGGATCGAATTCTCTATCCCCTCAAGCGAAAGGCGGGAGTCGCGAAGGGCCCGCTGGTGCGGGGCAGAGAGCACGAGGCGTTTGAGCGTGTGAGCTGGGATGAAGCGCTGGGAGGAATTGCGGCGCGGCTGAAGGAAACTGCGGAGCGTTATGGGCCGGAGTCGATTTTGCCCTACAGTTACGCGGGAACGATTGGCGTGCTGGGATATGGCTCAATGGATCGGCGTTTTTTTCATCGGCTTGGCGGGAGTCAACTGGCGCGCACGATTTGTGCCGAGGCCGGCGGTCAGGCGTGGAAGCTTGTCTACGGAAAAAAGCTTGGCACCCCCACCGAGGATTTCAAGCTCGCCAAGCTGATAGTGGCGTGGGGCGGGAACATTCACGGCAACAATGTTCATCTGTGGCCGATGGTGGAGCAGGCGCGGCGCAACGGTGCGCGGCTCATCGTAATTGATCCGTATCGCACGCGGACGGCAGCGCTGGCGGACTGGCATATTGCGATTCGTCCTGGCACGGATGCGGCGCTGGCGCTGGGGATGATGAACGTAATTCTGCGCGAAGGGCTTGAGGATCGCGCATACATTGAGGCTATGACGCACGGCATTGAGCAGTTGGCGGCGCGCGTCGGCGACTACACGCCGGAGCGGGTCGCCTCATGGACAGGCATGAGACCCGGCGAGGTGGAGCAACTGGCTCGAGAATACGCAACCACGCGGCCTGCAGCATTGCGAATGAACTACGGCGTGCAGCGGGTTGAAAATGGCGGGACGGCGGCGCGGGCCATTGCCATGCTTCCGGCGCTGACAGGTGCGTGGAAACATCGCGGGGGTGGAGGGCAGCTGTCGACCTCAGGTGCATTTGCGTGGGATGCTAACGCTCTTGAGCGGCCAGATCTTGCACTGCGATCGCCGCTCGGGCGGTTGGCTCGCACGGTGAACATGTCGGCGCTGGGGCAGGCGCTTGAAAAACAGGGAACAGGGAATAGGGAACAGGCAAAAGAGGACAACGAGCCAGCAAACAGTGGGCCCGACGTGCACGCGCTGTTTGTATACAACTCGAACCCAGGAGCGGTGGCGCCGAACCACAACGCGGTGGTGCGCGGATTGAAGCGCGACGATTTGTTCACCGTGGTGCACGATTTGTTTTTCACCGACACGACGGACTACGCGGACTACATTCTGCCCGCGACAACGTTCCTGGAGCACACCGATATTCAGGGCGCCTACGGCCACTATTTTGTACAGCTGTCGAAGCAGGCAATTGAGCCGCCGGGGGAGTCAAGATCGAATGTGTGGATGTTCGGACAGTTGGCGCAGCGCATGGGCTTCGAGGAAGATTGCTTCCGCGATACGCCGGAGGAAATGATCCGGCAGGCGCTGGCGATTGGCGATGATGGGCACTCGACGAATGCGGAGATGGAACACATCACAATGGAAGATCTTGAGGCCAAGGGCCACGTGCCGCTTGCCTTCCATCGTGAGCCGGAGTCGAAGCCGTTTCAACCTTTCGTGAGTGGTAGTTTGCCGACGCCCTCCGGGAAGATTGAGTTCTACTCCGAGGCGTTGGCCGCGCAGGGACTGGACCCCTTGCCGGTTTTTGTGCCGGCCGTGGAATCGCGCTGGAGCGAGGGAGCGAAGCGTTACCCGCTTGAGTTTCTGAGCCGCAAGAACGACAACTACATGAACTCCACATTCGCGAATCTTGACGGCCACCGAAAGATGGAGGCGCGGACAAGCCAGAAGCTGGAGATTCATCCGTTGGACGCGGAAGCTCGCGGAATCAATGATGGTGAGGCGGTGCGCGTGTTCAACGATCGCGGGTTGATCCACCTGACGGCGATGATCAACGGAGATCTGCCGTCGGGTGTGGTGGCAGGGCGATTGGACTGGGCGAAGCTGACTCCAGATGCCGTGAATGTGAACGCACTGACGAGCGAACGGCTTACGGATATCGGCGCGGGGGCCACGTTTTATTCGACACTGGTGGAAGTGGCGAAGGCTTAGCGATCAGTGTTTACCGTCGATGATCGAATGCGCAAACGCAGCATGAAATATCCGATGAATGGCACTTTTCCAAGACTGAGAAATGATGGACTGCTCTGCTGAATTCAACTTGCGTCTCGCAACCGGGGACGACGTTCCCGCGCTGCATGCGCTGATTGAGGCGTCTGTCCGCGGCCTGCAGGGGAATGACTACACGCAGGCGCAGATGGAAGGCGCGTTGGGCACCGTGCTGGGGCTCGATACGCAATTGATCGTTGATCGAACCTACTACATCGCCGAGGCTCCGGGGAGCACTGGGGCACCGAGCACGCCTGCCGGCTGCGGGGGTTGGTCGAAGCGCAAGACGCTGTTCGGTGCCGATCATGGCCCAGGACGGGAGCCCGAGCTGCTCGACCCTGCGACCGATGCAGCCAAGGTGCGGGCCATCTTTATTCATCCGCAGTTTGCAAGGCGAGGCTTGGGATCGCACATTCTTGAGACGGTGGAGAATGCAGCGCATGCCGCGGGATTTCGGAAATTTGAAATGGGATCGACATTGACAGGCGTGCCGCTCTATCGGCTGAAGGGCTATGTGGAGGTGGAGCGCATGGCGGTGCCGCTATGGAATGGCGAAGCGTTGCCCGTGGTGAAAATGGTGAAGGACGCGTAGTGGAAGTTTTAGCAAGATTTCAGCCAACATTCCCAAACGGATCATCGAGCGAAGGGGATTGTGGCGTAAGCAACTCCGCGCCGTTTTCGGTAATGACCATGTCGTCCTCAAGACGGATGCCGAATTCGCCTCTGATGTAGACGCCAGGCTCGTCGCTGAACGTCATGCCAGGTTTGAGATGCGGTGCGAGATCGAAGCCGAACATGTTGTTGCGCACGAGGTAGGGCCACTCGTGGCCGTCCATGCCAATGCCGTGGCCGACGCGATGTGTGAAATACGAGAAGCCCGGTCCGTAGCCCCCTTCGACGATAACTTTACGTGCGGCGGCATCCACGTCCGCGGCGAGCACGCCGGGGCGCGCAGTGCTGAGCGCGGCGGATTGAGCGCGCTTTACGAGATCGAACACCGCATTCATCTTCGCGGTGGGTTTGCCAAGAACGAACGTGCGCGTGATGTCAGAGTTGTAGCCTTCAACGAGGCAGCCATCGTCGAGCATGAGAATGCTGCCTTCGCGCAGGGTCTGCGGCTGGCGCGAGCCATGCGGCGCTGCTGTGAACTCGTCGATATTGAGGCTGGCATCACCGGGGAAGCCGACACGGCGATAGGCTGCGTCAACAAGGCCCTCCACGTCGGAATTGGTCATTCCCGCATGAACCGATTGCGCCACGGCGCGATAGACAAGCAGCGTAGCGTGGCTGGCGAGGCGCATGCATTCGAGCTCGTGAGCGTCCTTGATCATGCGGCAGCCGGCAGTGACGGGCGTAGCGCTCACAATCTTCAGGTGCGGGTTGGCACTGCGAATTCCTTCCGCGAAAACGAATTTCATGTTTTCGTCGAGGCCAATGGTAGCGCTCGTGAGTCCGCGATCGCGCAGACCCTTGCCCAGCGTTGCAAACGGGCTTTCGTCCTCTTGCCAGCTCAGAACCTCTGCATCCTTGCCGAAGGGGCCGGTGGCGAGCACTTCGCGCGCGCGCCCTTCTTCAAATGTGGGACAGACGATGAATGGTTTACTGCGAGCGGGTATAACCAGTGCCCATAAACGTTCACCGCCGTTCAACCTCAGGTCGGCAAAGTACACTGATGAGCTCGTGCTGTTAGCGAGGACGATGGTGTCGATCTTGTGCTCGGCCATCAGGGCTTTGGCGCGTTCGATGCGGGCCTGGCGCTCGGCATTGGTGAAAGGGCGAGCTTGCCCGGAAAGCACGGGCAGCGCAGTGATGGCGGAAGGAACGAATCTTTGCGATTGGGCAGAGGCGTACTTGCCGGCTCCAAGTGCAAGGGCAGTGGTGGCGGCGGCTCCTTCGCTGATAAACCCGCGCCGCGTGAATTTGGGGCTCATGATCCTCCGGGAAAATGCTTATGTCTCATAGAGTATCGCCGATGGGTCGATCGAATAAATTTCACGGATAAGTGTCGACAACAGTTATTGACAAGGCTCCATGCAGATGAAAAGCTCGATGCACCGCATAGATAACGAAGTAAACCAGTACTCGGGAGAGAACCATGAGAAAGATCCTTTTGGCATTGCTTGCGAGCTTTGCTTTTTCACCAGCGGTTTTTGCCGCTTCCAAAACAGATGTGGGTGCACCCATCCGCCAGTTCATTGACGGGTTCAACACGGGCGACACTAAATCGGCCTTTGCAGCCTACGCACAAGGCGACATCGAGATTGTGGACGAGTTTGCACCGCACCGCTGGAGCGGGCCAAAAGCTCCGCAAGACTGGGCGGATGCCTACGTAAAGCACGCGACTGCGACAGGAGTAACCGACGGGATGGTGAAGTACGGTGCTCCGGCGCGGGCCGAAATCGAAGGCGATGTTGCCTACGTGATTGTGCCGACCATCTACCTTTACAAGGAGCACGGCAAGTCTCTTGTTGAGGAAGGAAAGATTACTTATGTGCTGCATCTGGAAAACGATGCGTGGAAGATCAGCGCCTGGACTTGGACGGGCGTCAAGCCGCATGCGCCGAAGTAGGTTCCAGTATCTGGGCAAAGCGATTCAGAAGAAACGCGATTACCTTGTGGCTGGTTCGATCTCGATGTAGTCGATCGCTGCGGGATCCGCTTTGTCGGGTGTGCCGCTGACGCGGAGAACATCGCCAGATTTCAGTTCGATATCGTGAAGAGTGAACCGCGTGGAATTGTCGCCATGTGGTTTGAGCGAAGGCAACTGCGCATCGGCGATCCATGCTGCTTTTTGCAGGCCGTTCACATTGAGTGTGAATTGAGCGTTGCCGCCTTGCAGGTCGAAGTACTGGACTTCAAGGTCGAAACGGCCCGCCTTGCCGTAGTAAGTCCACTCTGCGGAACAATTCGATTGTTCGCAATTTGCGGCCTTCCCTGCTGACGCATCTTCCCACGGGTTTACATCGATGATGGTGTAGCCCGTGAGGCGCGCATCCTCGGCTTCGAGTCGGCCGGGATAGTGACCCGCGCGGCCGTGCTCGTCGGGAATGCCGCTCAGCTTGAGGAAATACTGCACGATGGCATCGCGCCACACGATGGCATGGCCTGCCTGGTACGCAAGCCGTGCATTCATGTCGTCGAACAGCTTCGGATCGATGCGACCTTTGAGAGTCTCCCATTCTTTGCCGAGGTAGGCTGCCTGTTCCGCGCCCTTATAGTGGCTGTCATAGATGTACTGGATCACCGTCGAGCCCGAGTGGAGCTTATACGTGTAAGGCACATGATGAAAGAAGAGCAGCAGGTCGTCGGGCGTAGTGGACACGTTCTCATAGGCTTTGGCTGAGTCTGGCGGATACTGCCCGGCGTAGCCTGTTCCCGTAGCGACAGATCGATCCATGCCCACGCCGTCGTGGTCGGCGCGATGCCACTGACCCCAGCCGTTGTTTTCACTTGATTCGATTTTGGGTCCGTAGTGTGTGCCGGTAATGTCGGTCAGCGTCTGCATGCCAAGCGGGCCGGTGTAGTGCTCGTAAGCGGGCCAGCTCTGCATCAGCATCTTTGTCACGGTGCTCACCACAACGGGATCGTTGCTGATGCTCTGCCGTGTCCACTCTTCGGCAATTTGTTCGGGAGTGAGATTCGGGTTCCAGGCGAGGCGACCAAATGCGTAGAGATTCGCCAGCGCCAGCGGCGAGCCCAGCCACGCGTCCTGTCCGACTCCGGCCACACCGACCATGCCTCCAAGTGGCTGATTAAATGCTTTGCCGGCGAGGATCCCCTTGACCGGTGTGGAACGGCTCTCCGCGCGCATGTCGAAGTCGAGGACTTGTTTCCACATGGGTGCGAGGTAGACGAGATGGCGCTGCTGGCCGGTGTACTCCTGCGTGATCTGCACTTCCATGGCCTGACCGGTGTGCTCGAGTCCGCCGAACAGAGGCGACACGGGCTCGCGCGCCTGGAAGTCGATGGGGCCTTCCTTGGTTTGGGCAATCACGTTGGCGGCGAACTTGCCGTCGAGCGGATGGAAGATGTCGTAGGCGGCGCGGGCGCGGTCGGCCTTGGGATCGTTCCAGTCAAGGTGATGGTTATAGACGAACGCGCGATAGAACACGATGCCGCCGTGGGGCGCGAGGGCGTTGGCCAGCAGGTTGGCGGCGTCAGCGGGCGTGCGACCGTAACTGGCGGGGCCGGGCTGGCCCTCGCTGTCGGCCTTCACCGTGAAGCCTGCGAAGTCGGGGATGAGCTTGTAAATCTCCTCGGTCTTCGCCCCCCACCAGGCTTTCACCGCAGGGTCGAGCGGATCGTAGGTCGCAAGGCCGCCGATTTTCTGTGGGCTCGCGATGTCGACGCTTAGGGAGACGCGCACGCCCCAAGGGCGCATGGTGTCCGCGATACGAGCAATGCCCTTGAGCATCTCTGGGGTGATGAAGGGGGCGGCGTTGTTCACGTTGTTCAGGTTGCAGCCGTTGATGCCGACGGAAGCCAGCAGACGCGCGTATTCGGCGACGGGTGCGAGGTCGTCGCGCACATGGCCGCCATCGAAGAAAATGGAACGCCCCGCGTAGCCGCGTTCAATGGTGCCGTCGGCGTTGTCCCACTCGTCAACCCAGCGGATCGCGAAGGTGGGGGCGCCAACTGCCTCGAAATGCGCAAGGTCTTGGCCGGTGTTGGCACGTCGCAACAAGTCGAAGGCACCATAGAGTGTGCCATGCGGATTCGATCCCGCAATAACAATATGGCCGCCCATATTTAGCTGCATCGCACTCAGCCAATAACCATCGGGCGCCAGGTCCGCAGGGATTTTGAGCGTTGGATATGCTTTCCGAACTTCATCCAGCGTGCCGACGACGATCTCTTCGGTTCCAAGTAGAGGCTTGGAATTGACGACGCCGGGAACTTGCCGCTCGATCTCATTGACTGCAGTAAGCTCCAGAGAATCTCTACCGAGCGCACTTACCGAAGCCCGTGCCCATCTAGCGACCTGGTCGTTTTTCAGCCATGCCTGATCGGCGGTCTGCGCTCGGGCAGGCAAGTAACCTCCGGCAACCGCAAACGCCAGCAAAAAACCAACCGCCAATCCGAAGTTTTTCACGGTTCCATTCTATGCGGCGGGGATGCAAGAATGGATCGCCGCATTCGTCGCCGTTCAAGCGGGCACCAAGATGATGCAAGATTCGAGCGGTTCCCGTTCGATTAAGACTTGACACGATGCTGAAGTACTTAGAGAAGGAGCCTCATTGCCGACACGATTGAATCGCCGTGAATTTCTGAGTTCGAGCGCGCTCGCTGGTGCCGCCCTGGCATTGACCGCTCGCCGAGGCCAGCGTCGCAACCCCGGCCTCTGTGCGGCTCGAGGGCCGGATGACGCCCTTTCCTGCAACAAAGTACCGCGCCTATGTTTCCAAAACGGCGCGCACCTCCAATGCGAGCTCCTGGATTCAGGTTGACCTTGGGGTAGCGACGGTTGTGGAGGGGGTCCGTCTCTATCCAAATTTCAATCTCGATGTTCGGTCGCTAGGGTTTCCGGTGCGGATGAAAATCGAAGGCTCGAACACGCAGGGATTCGAAAACGCGACAATGCTGCTCGACCACACGCAGGAAGACCTTGCCGATCCCGGCGATCAGATTGTCTATTGTGCCGTGGCGCCGTCTGCGGGAATTCGCTACTTACGCCTTACTGCCACGCAGCTTCGTCACACGGGCGGACCCGAATCCGGCGTGAATCCTGAATATTGCTTGTCCTTCGCCAAAATGGATGTGCTCGCCGGCGGGCGCAATGTGGCGGAGGGCAAACAGACGACCGCCGATGCCGAACTCGGAAATCAACGGGACCTGGGGCAGCTTACGCGAAAGGCGCGTCCACGGGGCGAAGGAATCGTCACCGATAATCCGCAAAATGTCACATCGCCCGAAAATTGGAAGCCGGTGGCCTACAAGGCGCACGCCCCTGAGGGCGGAGTTGCGTTGCATGCCGGGCTGTTCAAGGAGTCGATGGACAACAACATCGGCTATCTCATGAGTTCGTTCTCCGTTGAAGAGATGTTGCGGCCCTTCCGGGAGCGCGCTGGAAAGCCTGTGAATTCGGAGCTTCGCAAGCCGCACCCATTTTGGGATGTTGACCTGGCCGGCTCAACGGCAGGGCGTTTTCTTATGGGCGCCGGAAACACACTGCGCTGGCAGGAGCATGCCGAACTGCGTCGATGGTTGAACGACATTGTGGATGGCATTGAAGATTGCCGCCAGCCGAACGGCTACATCATGGCCTACCCCGAAGAATCCATCTTTCATTCCGAACGCGCAGGCTACACGAGAGCGTGGGTCACGCATGGCCTGATTGACGCCGGCCTGGCAGGAAACAAGAAGGCCTTCGGACTGCTACGCGGCTACTACGATTGGTTCGACAAATGTCCTTACCTGCCCAAATTGCTTCGCGGCACGCCGCAGGGAGTGCAGGGGATGGTGGCGAATACGCGAATGTATTTCACTCCGGTTGGCAAGCCGGAAGATCTGCAGGTGATTCAGCGCTATTACCAGGAAAACTTCTGGCTCGAGGGATTGGCGCGGCGCGATGAGGAGATGGTTTGGCAGTATCCCTATGATCGGCCCCATAACTACTTGATCACAGATTTCGAAGCCTATCTCGATCTTTATCGAGCTACCGGTGAACAGCGCTATCTGGACGGCGTGCTCGGTGCGTGGCAGTTGTATCACGACAACTGGGAGCACGTAGGCGGGTCAATCGCAATCACCGAATTTGGCGAGTTTCCACCGAAGTCGTACCGGCTCAAATCGCAATTCACGTTTTGTGAGACGGGGGAGTTATGCGGAAGCAGTTTCTGGGCGCATCTCAACCAGCGGCTTTACTTGCTGGACCCGGATCAGGAAAAGTACGTTACTGAGATTGAAAAGTCGATTTACAACGTGGGCATCGCCAACCAGGTGGACACGCGCGGCCTGATGTATCACGCGCGGATGGTGGGAACCAAAGGCGACATGGCGGTGGGCATCTGCGATAACTCCTGCTGCGAGGGGCAGGGTACGCGGCTGCTGGGTTCGCTGCCGGAGTATCTCTACGCAGTTGATGCGGAGGGGATCTTTGTGAACCTGTTCGCGCCGTCCACGTTCCGATGGACACAATCCGGAAGTCCGTGGCAATTGACCGCAAAAACGTCGTTCCCAGACAGCCCTGATGTTGCGTTGGAACTTGCGCTGGCTCAACCGCAGCCCGCGAAGATTCGAGTGCGCACGCCATCATGGGCAAAGACGGAAATGAAAGTAATGGTGAATGGAGACCGTGCGGGCACGGGCAAGCCTGGGAGTTATGTTGTGCTGGACCGAACCTGGCGCGGCGGAGATACGATTCAATTCTCATTGCCTATGGGATTCCGGCTCACTCGCTACGCCGGTCTCGACCAGATTGAAGGCCACGAGCGTTATGCGCTGGAGTATGGGCCCATTCTGATGGCGATCGAGGGCTCCGACGATGCGCGGCTCAGGGCCAGCGGAGCAATCGCCGCAGATTTGGTCGAGCAGTTGACGCCGGCATATGGACGCCCGTTGCATTTCGAGATCGCGGGGAATCCGGATTTTCACTATGCTCCTTACTTCGCGATCAAGAACGATCCCTTCACTACTTATCCGGTTATCGATCGATCCTGAGACGCCGCGTTGGCTCCAGGAAAGGCGCCATTCCGCAAGAGGTGCGGCCGGTTGATAGACTGAATCGTTTGATTGAGGAGGTTTCCCCCCGATGTCAGCGACCATGCCGGCAGTTGTGAAGGCGCACGCAGCCCCTGGAATTGAAATGCGGGACGTGCCGGTGCCCATTGCCGGTCCCGGTGAAGTGCTAGTGCGCGTGGACGCGGCCAGCGTTTGCGGCACCGATTTGCATATCTACAATTGGGATCCATGGGCTCAGGGCAGAATCCATCCGCCACTCGTTCCGGGTCACGAATTTTGCGGCACCGTGGCTGCAATCGGGCGCGGCGTGACCACGGTTAAAGAGGGCGACGCGGTGAGCGCGGAGATGCACGTGGCGTGCGGCAAGTGCCTGCAGTGCCGCACCGGCCAGCAGCACATTTGCCAGCATGTGCGCATTCTGGGGGTGGACGCTGACGGCGCGTTTGCCAGCTACTGCATCATCCCGGAAACAAACATTTGGAAGCTGTCGCCCACCATTCCACGTGAGATTGCGTCGCTTCTTGACCCGCTTGGAAACGCGGTGCACACGGTGCTGGCCGGGCCTATTGCTGCGCAGACTGTGGCGATTACCGGATGCGGCGCCATCGGGCTGTTTTCGATAGCGGTAGCGAAAGCGTGCGGCGCGGCCAAGGTGTTTGCCATTGAGGTGAATGCGCACCGCCGCGCCGTCGCGAAAGAAATGGGCGCCGACGTGGTGCTCGACCCGGCTACAGACAAAGTAGAAGAGCAAATCATGGACATGACCGGAGGAACGGGCGTTGATGTTCTGCTGGAAATATCGGGGCATCCGGCGGCCATACGGCAGGGGTTCGCGGTGCTCCGCACAGGCGGTCGGGCTTCATTGCTGGGGATTCCGTCGAGGCCGGTGGAACTAGACTTAGCGCGCGACATCATCTTCAAGGGCGCAATAGTGCAGGGCATCAACGGGCGCAAGATGTTTGAGACTTGGTTCCAAATGGAGGCGCTCCTGGCCACCGGCAAGCTGAATCTGAACCCAGTAATCACGCATCGCATGAAGTTGAGCGAGTTCTCGCAAGCGATGGGTTACCTGCAATCGGGCGATGCAATCAAGGTGGTTTTGAAGCCGGAATAGGGCCGAGCCTGGTGCAAACTCAATACCGCTTGATGAGCGCGGATGGAGCCGGCCCCGTCTTTCCGCTTAGCAGCCAGTCGACCGTTTTCCGTACGTCGTCTTCCCGCGCTTCGCCCATAATTCTGGTTACGACTTCACCCTGATCGTCGAGGATGGCCGTCCCAGGGACAATGTTACCCAAGCCGAAGCGATCGATAAGGTCGGTATCCCCGCCGACCCAGCTTTCCTGGGTCACCTTCAGGCGCTGGAGCACTGCAGGAATTCTGGCACGGTCCTTTGGCTCGTCAATCGAGATGAGCACAAAGCTGACAGGCTTGTCTGCATACGCGGTTGCCAGCTGCGAGAGCCGCGGCAGCTCCTCCTGGCAGGGACCGCACCATGTGGCCCAGAAATTCACCACCACGATCCTTCCGCGCAAGGCCGACAGCTTCCGCGCGTGGCCATCCAGGCTCTTCAGTGACGGATCGGGCGCACGTCGGGCAGCAAGGGGAGCCGCAATCACGACGGACAAGAGAAGCAAACAGCCCGTATGTCTCAGAAGGGGAAGCATGGCGTCATGACTATACTTCCCTGCCCGTGCCTGCTCTCTCCATCGAAAGGTAGAGGTGCGCATCCATCGGATATCTCACGACGGCGTCACAGACAGACTGATAGTTTTGGGAGCATTGTCCACCCCCCGCCGACTTTGGCCGGCCCGGACAGGTGGATGCACCGAGGCCAGTATCAACCTCCCCAAGGAGATCAGTTCACATGAAAAGCTCCCTTAAGCTGACAGCAGCGGTTTGCGCTGCCCTGTTCACATCGCTCTACTGCATACAATCCACTGCACACGCACAGGGCTGCGTTGCCGCCCACTCTCCCCAACCCATCATCTCGGGACTCGACCCGACCTCGGAATACGCGAGCCGCAGCTTCTCGCACGGAGATTGGATTCACGGCCTGACTGTGACCACGGGCTATCGCGTGTACAACTCCTACAGGCATTACGTCGGCACGGTATGGCAGAGACAGCGGGAGATCAATCACAACGCCATCGTGAACCATGTGAACCTGTTTGAGCTCGACCTGAACTACCAGCTCACGCCGCGGCTCAGTGTGGTTGCCAGCGTCCCCGGCATGGAAGCATCGCGCCACGGGCAGAGCAGCCCGTTGAACGTATACCGTTCGGGCGGAATCGGCGACGTTACCGTTGGCGTGCAGTCGTGGATATTCCGGCCGCCGACAGAGAGCCACGGCAACATTGCAATCAACGCACAATTGAAGCTGCCCACGGGAATCAACGACGCCAAGGGCACCAAGACGAGCTCGAATGGAACAAGGACACTGCAGCCGTTTGATGAGTCGATCCAGCCGGGCGACGGCACCTGGGGTTTCTCGCTCGCCACGCAGGCGTATCGCGAAATCAAGTGGCGCACATCTGGCTACTTCACCGGCTCGTGGCTCTTCAGCCCGCAGGACACTACAGGTGTGAAGACCTTTCGGGGTGCTCCGGGCGAAGGCGTGGTCTCGGCCACTGACCAGTATTTGTGGCGCGGGGGCTTCTCTCGGCCAGTGACCGGTGTGAAACTATTGCGCGGCCTCGCGCTCAGCATGGGCGGCCGCATGGAAGGCGTTCCAGTGCGTGATGCCTTCGGGAAGAGCAACGGATTCCGCCGTCCCGGCTATGTCATCTCCATCGAGCCCGGCCTGATGTATGAGCGCGGCCGCACCATGATCAACGTGAGCGGCCCATGGGCGATGGAGCGCAACCGCAAGATCAGCGTGACCGACATCGCGAATCACGGCCACGGCGATGCGGCATTTTCGGATTACACGCTGATCGCCGGCGTCACCCGTTCGTTCTAGTTGCCGGTTACGGAGTAGCCGCGGCATTCTCCCAATCGATCACCACACGGCGAAGGCCGCGGACCGCGTTGCTCAAATAGACGCTGTCCGCGGCCTTCAGGTCTTGGAGGGTAAGGATGCACTCTTCAATATGCTGGCGCGTCTCCAGAAGATGACGCCGGTAGACTCCGGGCAGAACGCCGCACGCGATTGGCGGCGTGAACCGACGACCGTCTTTTTCGATGAAGATATTTGAGATTGCGCCTTCGGTAATTTGTTCGTCCAGATTCAGGAAGAGAGCATCCACAAAGCCCTCGCGTCGCGCGGCCTTGAGAGCCTGGGTGTAAATGGCTCGATTGGTGGTCTTGTGAAACAGGAAGCGATCCGCAGCATCGGTTCGCTGCGGTGCAATGCATACACGAAGTGGCGAAGGTGGATCTGAATCCGGAAGAAGAGCTTCTTGCTCAATGTGCATCGTCCCATCGGCAGCGAGCGTTAATCTGACTCTCCGCCGTGAATCGCCGAATGCCAGCGCCGCGTGGAGCAGTGAGTTCGTCACGGCGTTGCGATCACACGCGAAGCCAAAGTAGTCCGCCGAATCTTCCAGGCGATCGAGGTGCAACTCTATCAGCGGATACAGGCCGTCCCAAAGCATTGTCTCGATCAACAAGAATGGCTGCGGTGAATCAGTGAGGAACCGTGCCTTCAATGCGCATTCGCGGAACTCATCGGCGGACACGGAGTCGATGACGATGCCGCTGCCCACGCCCATGCGGCCTTCAGATCCGTTGATCTCGATGGTGCGGATGGCCACATTGAATACGGTCTGCTCTCGCGAGAAATATCCAATTGCGCCCGTGTAAACGCCACGCGGCTCCTCCTCCAGCCGTGCCAGCAGCTGCATTGCGCGGATCTTGGGCGCACCCGTCACTGACCCACTCGGAAACAGCGCACGGAAGATGTCGTGGTACGAGATGTTGGCACGGAGGTTACCGCTGATCGTCGAGGTCATTTGCCAGAGCGAGGGATGCCGCTCGACAGCGAATAACTCATCGACCACCACGCTGCCGTACTCGCACAGGCGCCCAAGGTCATTACGAAGCAGATCGACGATCATTACGTTCTCGCTGCGATTCTTGGGGTCGTTTCGTAGCCACTCCGCCATGGCGCGATCTTCGGCTGTGGTACGGCCGCGCGGCGCAGTGCCCTTCATGGGACCAGTGACAATGTGACGCTTGGCGCCTTGCTCCTCAATTAAAAAGAACAGCTCCGGTGAAAAGCTGAGAATCCTGCGCCCCGAATCGCAATGTAGAAATGACCCATACTCCACAGGTTGGCGATTCCGCAATGTAGTGTAGAGATCCGCCGCGTCCCCGGTGGCGTCGAAGAGCAGAGGAAATGTGAAGTCGAGCTGATACACATCGCCGGCGCGGATGAGCTCGTGAATGGCGTCAACGCGTTGCGAGTATTCGCTCTCATCAAGGCCCAGCCGCATATCGAGGGATTGCGCAGGAACGGCCTGTGTGTCCGATTGCCCATGAGCGAACTCCGCTGGCTCGCCATCGACAAACGCGCCCGCAGCGTGATCGAACCTATGACACTGCGAGTAGATGCCGAACCATGCTAGCGGCTGTACCGCCTGGGTAACGCGCAGACCGGCCTTGGGCTCGAAGAAGGCTCCGCACTCGTAGGAGAAATATCCCGCAGCGAAATGTCCGCGCTGAACAGCAGACTCAACCTGCTCGAAGAGAGTATCGAGACTCCTGGCATCAGTGGCCGTAAGGATTGAAGTGGGAGAGAGAAAAAGCCGGCTGAATGCGGCAGTCCCACCTGAAGGGGCCGATTCAAGCAGCACCGCGCCGGGGGTCCGCTCCACCAGCGCATAGACTGCGGGCGGAAGTGGATGCCAGCGCTGCATGGAGTCGGCGATTCGCCGATTACTTCACGGTCAGGGCTAAGGGCGTTGTATGCGTAGTTGCGGTGACGCCATTGCTGGATTGCGCATCGATGGTCACCGTGTAGCTTCCGGGTGGCGTGGGCAAATTGGAAGTAGGCCCATGGTTGAAATAGTTGTAGCGAGGCGCGCAGGCCGTGGCGCCAAGCACCGTTACAAATCCCACCAGCGCAACAAGAGAGAGACGGCTGAGCCAGCGGCGCCGCCGAGCGGCAAATGCCAGGCCCGCCAGCGAAAATGCTCCTGGCAGCAGGACGGCCCAAGCCACGGGGTTAGCCTCATGGTGTGGCACAACTCCGGCGTGGCCGCGCGTACCCGTCGCCTGCGTGGTAATTACCAGGGAACTAGTGGTGGCTGCGGTGGCGTTGGGCAGAATTTCGACGTTCTCCGGAGTGAAGGTGCAAGACGATTGGTCCGGCATTCCGGAGCACGACAGGGTGACGAACATGGGCGCGGTAAGCGCGGCGGCATTCACCGGCGTCACTGACGCAGTGATATTGCCGGTCTGGCCGGCGGTAAGACTCAGAGATGCGGGGCTGACCGAAATCGCGAAATCAGGGGTGGAACTGGCCAGGGCATTCAGCGCCGCGGCTTCCGATGTTGAAGACTTGTGGACGGTGTCGCCAGCATAAACAGCGCGGAGTGAATGGGGTCCGGGGACCAGCCCGATCGTGACCTGCGCAATTCCATCGGCGTTGAGGGCGGCGCCGGCAAGCGGCTTGCCTTCATCTTCAATGGTGATGGTGCCGGAGGCGGGCAGACCGTCCTCGCCGGCGACGTTGATCGACAACGCAGCCTGGGTGTGGCCACTCTGATCGCGGGTCTCCGCGGTAATTCTGGTTTGCGTGGCCTGCGTACTTGCCGCGGCCAGTGCGGGCATCGCCAGCGCCATGCCCAATGCTGCAAACCTGTCAAGCCGCACTGCGCGGCAGTTAAAACCTCTCACGTGCACCTGCTCCAGAAACCTTGAAATCGCCGTTTTTCGAGAATGAATCAGCTTGTGAACATTGTATCTGGCGCGGGCTTGGCGCGGCTAACCGAAGTCGGCCATCTCGCACCGGGGAATACCCCGGGCTCGCCGCCTGAACGTATGCAGGTTTGACGTTCGGGGCGGCGAGATGTCAGTGTGCAGGTCCAATCGGCGATTGTGCGGGACCCACCCGCTACTCTTCGCGCAGCAATTGCGCCGGATTGACGCGCAGAGCACGCCGCGCAGGAATCCAAGTGGCTACCAGCCCAATGAGCGTCATGGCCAACACCGCACTCAGCAGGACCAGCGGATCGCGCGGCGTCGCTTCATAGACCACAAACGCCAGCAGGCGGCTGCCTAGCACTCCCAGCACCAGCCCGGCTCCTGACCCAGCCAGCAACACGATGAGTGGCCGTCCCAGGGCCGAGCGCATCAGTTCCCTTCGCCGCGCACCCAACGCCAGCCTGATGCCAAGCTCTCGCAGACGCTTTGAAACCGAGTAGGAAGCCATTCCGAATATCCCCGTAACGGCCAGCATTGCGGCCAGCAGGCCCATAATGCCAAGAACCGCTGTCGCCACGCGCGCCGGAAACAGCACCAGGGCAAGCGCATCAGGCCAGGTCTCAATCGTGAATGGCATGCTCGAGTCAATTCCGGCCAATACGCGGCTCAGGGCCGCTGCGGTGTCGCCCTGGGGCAGCTGCGACCGCACGACGAGGGTGGTGCTGCCTTCGGTGCCCTGCGCCAGCGGAAAGAACATGGCCGGCGTCGGGTCTTCTGTCAGCGAAACGTATTTGCCGTCCTCCACCACCCCGGCGATCAGGTATTGGGTCTTGCTTCCGGTCAAAAAATGCCGGCCAACAGCTGGAGAGTCGCCGAAAAGACGGTGAGCAAACGCCTGATTCACGAGCGCGACTTTGGGAGACTTGGAGTCGTCTTGCCAGTTAAAGTCGCGTCCGGCCAGGAGCCTGGTGCCGGCGGCCTGCAGGTATCCCGGAGAAATGGTGAAGTAGCGGGCCTCGAAAGCGCTGCTGGTGGGCCGAAAATCGGCCGTGCCCTCCCGGTAAACCGGGCCGCCGCTGCCACTGCCGCTCAAGGGTGTGCTGTCGATTGTGCCCACGGCCGTCACGCCCGGAAGACGTGCGGCTTCCTCAAGTACACGGCGTTGCACCGGGAACGCGGAGTCATCGGAATAACCGGCCATCTTCATGTCCATTGCGGCCAGCGTCACGCCTTGCGGAGTGAACCCCATCGGCGCTGACAGCGAGCGCTCCATGCCTCTGACGGCGACCAGCGATGCCGTCACCAGCACGGCGCATACGGCAATCTGCAGACCCAGCAACACGTCGCGCAATGTGAGCCGGCCAACTCTGCCGGCGGTTGCCGAGCCGCTCTTCATCGCCTGCATCGCTTCGGTGCGCCACACCTGCCGGGCGGGAAGAATGCCGGGAAGAAGGCCGGCCAGGACCGACAACACAAACGCCAACAGGAATACTCGCGCGTCCGCGTTTACCGTGACATGGATGGGAATATCTGCGATCGGTTGCCACCGGCTGATTGCTCCCATCAACCCGGTGGCGAGTGCCGTGCCCAGCAATCCGCCTGCAATCGAGATCAGCAGCGCTTCCGTGAGCAACTGGCGGACAATACGTCTGCGCGGGGAGCCAATGGAAAGGCGAATCGCGAGTTCCCGCGTCCGGTCCGCCGAGCGTGCGGCAAAGATCCCCGCAAGATTGGCGCATGCGGCCAGCAGCACCAATAGCGCCAGCACCATCACGGCTGTGAGGAATGGACGTGCGGGGTCGCCGAGCAGGTCCGCCATCAAGCCGGGCCTTACCAGCCGCGCGGTAAGGCCATCATCCCACGCCGGATATTCCCGCGCCAGCTGATGGGCCACTCCGTTGAGATTGTCAGTGCCCTGCTGCACGGTCACGCCCGGCTTCAGCATCCCCAACACAAACAGGCCGTGATTCATCCGCTTGTTCAGGAAGTCGTAGCCTTCAATTTGTGGCGCATTAACCATGGGAAGCCAGAAGTCGGGCCACAGAAAAATCTCCGTGCCGTTGAAGGTCTTTGGGGCCACGCCAATGATCGTGTATGGATGTTTGTTCAGGTCGACAGTCATGCCGACTACGCGCGGGTCGGCTTTGAAGTTGCCCCGCCAGAAAGCGTCGCTCAACACAATGAATGGAGCGGAGTTGGGGCCGTGCTCATCGCTCGAGTGGAAGGTCCGCCCAAGCTCCGGCTGCACGCCAAGCATGTCGAAATAGTTGCCGGAGACTTCGTATTCCCAACACTTTTTCGCCGAGCCGCCAGTGCTCAACCCAACGTTCCCGATGCGATAAGCGGCAATGTCTGCGAAGGCGGTGTTGCGGGCCCGATAGTCGATGAAATCCGGATAGGACTGGTTGTCGTCGCCCTGGACGCGATTGACCACCTCGAAAAGTCGATTCGCATCTGCAACGGGCAGCGGATGGAACAGCAGAGCGTTCAGGACGCCGAAGACCACGACGTTGGCTCCAATTCCCACGGCGAGTGTCAGAATCGCCGTCATTGCAAATCCGGGGGAACGGCGCAATTGGCGAGTCGCATAGCGAATGTCGCGGAGAAAATTTTCGAGCGTCAGATCCGCGTCCGCAGCCGCCACGCGCTCGCGCGTCGAGGTAGGGTTGCCGAATCGGAGCACTGCCTCACGCCGAGCCTCCGTCGGAGACATGCCGCGGGCAATGTTGTCGTCAGTACGCAGGTCGATGTGGGACTGCAACTCGGCGGCAATCTCGCGGTCAAGACGCGACCGGCGAAACAAATTGGCGATACGTTGGAAGGTAGCCATGGTGAATCTCCTGAGAGCTCAGTATTTGCTACTCATTGCGAAGGGCCTGCATGGGGTCGACTGCGGCGCCGCGGCGCGCCGGAATCCAACAGGCGAGAGCCGCAACCATGAACAGCAGCGTGGCAACAGCACCTAGGCTCACCACGTCTGCTGGTTGAACGCCGTAAAGCGTGGAATGCATCAGCTGGCCCAGCCCGTAAGCTCCCGCAAGGCCGATCGCAATCCCGATCACCGCCAGCCGCATTCCGCCGCGGAGCACCAGCGCCACTACTTCGCGCCGTCGAGCACCGAGCGCCATGCGTATCCCAATCTCGTGTGTGCGCTGCACCACCGTAAACGCCATCACCCCGTAAATCCCCACGCTGGCCAGCAGCAACGCAACGGCCGCAAATCCGCCGAACAGCAGCATCTCGAACCGGTCGCTCGATGTTTCCCCACTAACAACCTGGCTCATCGTTTCGACGTGGTCAATAGCCGTGCCTGCATTGACTGAGGCCACGGCCCGCTGTAACGGATTGGCAAGCATCGCGGGATCATCCATCACTGTACGGACGGCAATGTGAACATACGGCCCCGCATTCTGCCATTGCGACACGTACATCTCCGGCTGCACCGCGCCGGTAAGATGCTCGTTGTCGAGAACGTCGTGGAAGACGCCCACAATCTGATATTCGGGTTGCGGCGGAATCTTCGCTTTGCCATCGGGGCCTCCAGTGAAGAATCGCGGCAGGAGCCGATGCGTCAGGGGATCGTCTTTGGGCAGATAACGTCGCACGAAAGTTTCGTTGACCATCACGACTCGTGGCGAGTGGAGATCGTCGCCGTCATCTATGAACCGGCCGCGTACCAGCTGAATTCCTAGGGTGTTGAAGTAACTGGGAGTCACAGCATCCAGGTCGGCCACTGGAGGATGCACGTTGTCGACTGTTTGGCCAGCTACTTCAAACGGATGCGAATAGGAGCCATGCATCGGCATGCTGGTGGCAAAAGCGGCATCCAACACCCCCGGGATCGCGCGAACGCGTTGGAGCATTTCATGCTGCTGGACGACGACCAGGTCAGCAGATGGAAACGTACGCCTGTCGCCATGTAGACCGTTATCGCGCTGCCGCAGCTGCGCCGTGAGAATGTGGTCCGCCCTGAATCCCACATCGATGTGGCTCAGGTTCCAGAAGCTGTGCAGCGCCATGCCCGCACCCGCCAGCAGAATCAGCGCCAGTGTGATCTCCGATGTCACCAGCACCGACTGGATCGGCGTGCGCCCACGACCGCCTGCCGAGCGCGAGCCCTGCTTCAGGGTTTCGCTCAGGTTGAGCCGCGCTGCTCGCCACCCTGGGGCGCATCCAGAAAGGACGCCAGCGAGCAGTGCGATCGCAATCGCAAAACCGAGCACCGGCAGATTCATTTGCACAGCGGTGTCGGATGATAGAACCGCAAGATCGGGGAAAAGAGCCACGCTAATCTTCATGAGACCCCAACCCAGAGCGATTCCAATCGCGTCGCCCAGCACCGCAAGCGTGACGCTC